>JAQGNR010000059.1 GCA_028291765.1 Herbaspirillum sp. | reverse complement strand
CGGGCTATCAGCTCAAGGACGACTTATGGCTGTCGGCCGGCTATAACGTGGTCGGCTTTACCGACCGGGATTTCGCCGGCATGGCCGATACCGCCCAGGGCGTGTACTTCAGGCTGCGCTACAAGTTCGATGAAAATAGTTTTTAACGCTATTTGGTCTGATGATCGAGCAGCCCCTGCGTGCGAATGAATTCGATAATGGCATCGACACCGTCGCCGCTGCGCAGATTGGAGAACACGAAGGGACGTTCGCCGCGCATGCGTTTGGCGTCCGCTGCCATGACATCCAGATTGGCGCCGACGTAAGGCGCCAGATCGGTCTTGTTGATAATCAGCAGATCGGAGCGGGTGATGCCGGGGCCGCCTTTGCGGGGGATTTTTTCGCCGCCGGCGACGTCGATGACATACAGCGTCAGGTCTGACAATTCCGGGCTGAAGGTAGCCGCCAGATTATCGCCACCGGATTCGATCAGGATCAAATCCAGATCCGGGAAATCGGCGCTCATGCGCGCAATCGCTTCCAGATTGATCGAGGCATCCTCGCGGATGGCGGTATGCGGGCAGCCGCCGGTCTCGACACCCATCAGGCGTTCTGCCGGCAACGCATCGGCGCGCAGCAGAATTTCCATGTCTTCCTTGGTGTAAATATCGTTGGTGATGACGGCCATGTCGTAATGGTCGCGCATGCGTTTGCAGAGCATTTCACAGAGGGCGGTTTTACCGGAACCGACTGGGCCGCCGATGCCTACGCGTAGGGGGTTGGATGGGGATGTCATTTTGCTTATCAAAAAAAGTTATGAAGAAATTTTACGGCCTGAGGTGACCCTTCGATACGGGCTTTGCCCTACTCAGGGCGAACGGGCTTTTATTATTGGTTTTAGTAAATACATAAATACCCGTTCGTCCTGAGTAGGGCAAAGCCCGTATCGAAGGATAGAGAACAGAAAACCTATCATGACCGATACAGCCGGCTGTACTGCACCTCATGCTGCATCGACAGCAGCGAAAGCCCCGGCGACCAGTTCGACAATTCATCATCGGCCAGCGTCTGCGCCAACAACGCCGCCTGCGCCAGCTCCGCTTGCAGCGACAACAACAAGCGCTGCCCCGCAACCTGCCCCAGCGGCACCGATTTGACGCAGACCAGCACCTGATTCTCGGCCCACGAAAACAGCATGCCCAGCAAGGCTTCCGCCGCTGGTACTTCCAGTGCCGTCGCAGCATACGCCAATGCCGTCGGCAAGGGCAGTTCGGGCTGGGCTTGCAAAATGGCCAGTAGCGCCGCATCGCCAATACCTAATTCGCCGACCAGTTTACCCAGCGAATAACCCATCTGAATCGTTTCGGCGCGAAATTCGGCGGTGTCGCGCGCGGCGATGAAGCGTGCATTCCAATCGGCTACGGCTTGCGCATCGCGTGCTTCGAAGGCCTGCATCAAACGCCAGAAGATCGGTGCTTCAAAGCGCGCCACGACTTGATGCAGCGCGGCGCTGATCCAGACCCGGGCGCTGGCGGCGTCATGCACGCTGCCGTTTTCCAGCGCCGCTTCCAGGCCCTGCGAATAACTATAGGCGCCGATCGGCAGCGAAGGGCTGGCCAGTTGCAGCAGATGAAGTAGCGCTTGTGCTTGCATGATGATTCCGACTAGTCCGGCTTATCGCCGGGCCGGTGGATGCGTTGGCGCAGCGGGATCGGCGCCAGCGGGTGCGCTTCATCGCCATGCCGATGGCCGCCGCCATAGGCGCCGGCTTCCGGCTCGAAGGCAGCGGCTTCTTCCGTGATGGTTGCGTCCAGGCCTTGCAGCATTTCCTTGAGTACCGGGTCTTTGCGTATGCGCAGAAAGCCATCGCCCAATTGCGCTTGCGTGTGCCGGTTGCCGAGATGGAAGGCGCAACGCAGCAATTGATGCGGGCTGGTGCATTCGACGCGATAGGTTGCCTCGGCGGCGGCTTCGATGCGGATCACGCGGCCATCGTTGCCGCGCATCAGATCGCCATGGCGCAGCACACTGCCGCGTACCGTGAACAGGGCCACTTCTTCGCCGGAACGCAGCACTGCGCGCAGGCGGCTTTTTTCGCGCTGCTCGTAGGGGAGGATTAGTTCGCCGTCGATTTTTTCGGCGTGGGTTAGTTTGGTGGTTAGGGTTAGCATGGGTGCGTTAGGGGTTAAGAAATTTTGCGGACGGAGGTGATCCTTCCTTCGATACGCTTCGCTACTCAGGACTGTCGGAAGAGCACGCCGCGTTGCGGCTACTCAGGACGAACGGTTTTTCTTTAAAATTTTCAAAAAAAACTCCGTTCGTCCTGAGTAGGGCAAAGCCCGTATCGAAGGATCACCTCGGACGGTAAATCATCGCAAACCTAAAACAAAAAATACCGCTGCGCCAACGGCAACACATCCGCCGGCTCGCACACCAGCAGCTCCCCATCGGCACGCACTTCATAAGTCTCCGGGTCCACTTCCATCTTCGGCGTCGCGTCGTTATGAATCATGTCGCGCTTGCGCAAATTACGCATGTTTTTAACCGCGATCAGCGGCTTGTTCAGCTGCAGTTGCGCACCAATACCAGCGTCATAAGCGGCTTGCGAAACAAATGTCATCGAGGTTTTAAGACCGCCGCCATAAGCGCCGAACATCATCCGATAATGCACCGGCTGCGGGGTCGGAATGGAGGCGTTCGGATCGCCCATCTGGGCTGCCGCGATCATGCCGCTCTTGAGGATCATCGATGGTTTCACGCCGAAGAAAGCCGGCTTCCACAGCACGATGTCGGCGATCTTGCCGACTTCCAGCGAGCCGACTACATGCGAAATGCCATGCGTGATGGCCGGGTTAATGGTGTATTTTGCGATGTAGCGCTTGACGCGGAAGTTGTCGTTGCGGCTCGGGTCTTCACTGAGCGATCCGCGCTGGCTTTTCATTTTGTGCGCAGTCTGCCAGGTGCGCATGATGACTTCGCCGACCCGGCCCATGGCTTGCGAATCGGATGACATCATCGAGATCGCGCCGAGGTCGTGCAAAATATCTTCAGCGGCAATGGTCTCGCGCCGGATGCGCGATTCGGCAAAGGCAATGTCTTCCGCAATCGCCGAGTCCAGATGATGGCAGACCATCAGCATGTCCAGGTGTTCGTCCAGCGTATTGACGGTGTAGGGCCGGGTCGGATTGGTCGATGACGGCAGCACGTTGGCCTGGCCGACCGCGGCGATGATGTCCGGCGCATGGCCGCCGCCGGCGCCTTCGGTGTGAAAGGTGTGGATGGTGCGGTCCTTGAATGCGGCCAGGGTGTGTTCCAGAAAGCCGCCTTCGTTGAGCGTGTCGGTATGGATGGCGACTTGCACATCCATGCGGTCGGCGACAGCCAGGCAATTGTCGATCGCCGCCGGGGTGCTGCCCCAGTCTTCATGCAATTTCAAACCGATCGCGCCGGCCTTGACCTGTTCTTCCAGCGGTGTCGGCAAGCTGACGTTGCCCTTGCCGAAAAAGCCCAGATTCATCGGAAACGCATCGGCCGCCGACAGCATCGAATGCAGATGCCAGGGGCCGGGCGTGCAGGTGGTGGCAGCGGTGCCGACGGCCGGGCCGGTGCCGCCGCCAAGCATGGTGGTCACGCCGCTCATCAAGGCTTCTTCGATCTGTTGCGGGCAGATGAAATGAATGTGCGTATCGACCCCGCCGGCGGTCACGATCATGCCTTCGCCGGCAATGATTTCGGTGGCGCCGCCGATGGCCATGGTCACGTTCGGCTGGATGTCGGGATTGCCGGCTTTGCCGATGGCCGCGATCTTGCCGCTTTTGAGACCGATATCGGCCTTGACGATGCCCCAGTGATCGATGATGACGGCGTTGGTGATGACGGTATCCATGACGTCGGCGTGATTGCGTTGCGATTGGCCCATGCCGTCGCGGATCACTTTGCCACCGCCGAATTTGACTTCTTCGCCGTAGGTCGTGTAGTCCTTTTCGATTTCGATCAGCAGCCCGGTATCGGCCAGCCGGACGCGGTCGCCGACGGTGGGGCCGAACATTTCGGCATAAGCCTGGCGCGAGATTTTCATGCTTTGGCCTTTCCGGATTTGCTGTCCAGCGCACCCATGACAAGGGCGTTGAATCCATACACTTTACGGTCGCCGGCCAGCGCTACCAGTTCCACGCTGCGGTGCTGGCCCGGTTCAAAGCGCACCGCAGTGTCGGCCGCGATATTGAGCCGCATGCCGTAGGCGGCGGAACGCTCGAACACTAGCGCCGGATTGGTTTCGTAGAAATGAAAGTGCGAGCCGATCTGGATCGGCCGGTCGCCGCTGTTGGCGACCTGGAGTGTGGTTGTGGCGCGGCCGGCATTGAGTTCGATGTCGCCGTCTTCGATCAGCATTTCACCAGGGATCATGATGGGCTCTTCAGACAATAGGGTGATGAACGGTGACCAGTTTGGTGCCGTCGGGGAAGGTGGCTTCGATTTGGATATCGGGAATCATTTCGGCGATGCCGTCCATCACATCGGCGCGGCGCAGGATGGTGCCGCCATAGGACATCAGTTCGGCGACGCTTTTGCCGTCGCGCGCGCCTTCCATGATGGCGGCGCTGATCAGGGCCACAGCTTCCGGATAGTTCAGTTTCAGGCCGCGCGCCTGACGCCGTTCGGCCAGCAGTGCGGCGGTAAAGATGAGCAGTTTGTCTTTTTCTCGTGGAGTCAGATCCATGTTGCGTTTCCCGGTTTTTAAATTATTTCGAATTATTGCATCAAGTGTGCCAAATGCGCGGCACAATTGCAGGGCGTTCCAATAACGCCGGCCGGATTTGCTGCCAGCAGGCGCTGATCCAGTGGCGTGCGGCCTGGCTGGAATGGCCGAGGTAACGCGCCACCAGCAGCGTTTTGATTTGCGTGACGCCGCGTTTTGCTGTGGGGTCTTCGGTGCTATTGCCGGTCTCGCGCAGGCTGCCGATTAGATCGGACGATAGCGCTTTATTGCCGAGCGCAATCAGCGTCGCGCAAACGGTGTGGCCGCCCAGCATCAGCATGCTCTGCATGCCTTCGGCGTCGCCCTTGAGCACGCCTTGCTCCCACCATAACAATTTGCCGTCGCGCCGGATGCTGGTGTGTTGCCCGATGCGGCCGTGGTCGAAACTTTCGCCGGAAGCGGTGCGGCCGAAGCAGAGAATTTCAGCGCCGATGTAGCGGGCGTCGGCTGCCAGCTCGACATGATGATCGAGCATGACATGCGCGTGGTTGAAGAAAATGGTTTCCTGCGGCAGCCATTCGAGTGTGGCGCCGGCGGCGACTTTCAGCGCGATCTGCTGGCGCGAAACATGGCCGTTGGCCTTGTACCATTTGGCCGCGCCCGGTGTGGTGATCAAGGCATTGGCCTGCGCGCCCAGATCGATATCGATGTGCAATCGATCGCCGCCGACCACGCCGCCCGGCGGATGAATGATGATCGCGTGGCAGACCGATGGATGTTCTGGATACAGTGCCTTTTGTACGCGCAAGGGGCCGTAATGGCGGCGATCGGTCAGGCGCGTGACGCCGTGATCGTCGGTAAAGCCCAGCGTCAGACGTGCTTCGGAGGGCGCGCCGGGACCAGTGAGGAATGGGTATTCAACGGCTTTCATGAGAGAGGGAAAAGATGTTGTAGTGACATAAGTGCGGGTGAAATGCGGATGAAGTTCAGACCGCCAGATGGCGTTTGATGTGAGCACCGTCCATTTGGTCTTGTGTGCCG
>JAQGNR010000052.1 GCA_028291765.1 Herbaspirillum sp. | reverse complement strand
TTGGAGCAGTTAAGGCAAGCGGAAAGGATCGCTGCAGATATGGCAACTTTATCGCCGGTACTGCCCACGGCCAGCCATCCGGAAGGCGCGTTATTGGGATGGGAAAGTTTTGCCGCGCTGGCCGCGAAAACGGCACTGCCCGTCTACGCATTGGGCGGCATGCAGCCCGGGTTGCTGGAAGTGGCTCGCGAAAACGGTGCCTACGGTATTGCCGGCATTCAAGCTTTTTGGGGACAATCGGCCGGATGATACTGGCAAGCGGACAAGAAAAAAAAACGATACAAATAAAAACGCCCGCATACGCGGGCATTTGTATTTTGGCGGAGCGGACGGGACTCGAACCCGCGACCCCCGGCGTGACAGGCCGGTATTCTAACCAACTGAACTACCACTCCTAAACAGCTGGTAATAACGCGCTTTCCGGCTTGCTGATTCAGCACTCTGCATTGCTTGCTACTACTCAAGGTTCGCTATTCTATACAAGCTTGTTGCGAAACTCCAGCGTTTTTATTACGCCGCAAATACAAGGCTAAAAATCGGCAGACTATGCGCCACGATGTTCCACATCGACCCAAAGCGGATCCATGTGTGTGAGCACATCGAGTACATTGTGTTGCGCCCTGACGCGCTGCTCGGCTTCCTGCAATATCTCGTGACCTTGCGCCACGGTCAGCAGCGCGTTGACTTCCAGATGCACGTCGACGCTGATCAAATCGCCCATTTTTCGGGTGCGCAAATCGTGTACGCCAAGAATGCCGGGGGTATTGCGCAAGGTCTGCTCGATGGCTTCCGATTCCGGCGCCGAGACCGCGCGGTCCATCAAATCCTGCAACGCATTCCAGAAAAACTTCAGCCCCATGCGCGATACCATCAGGCCGACAATCAGCGCGGCAATCGGATCGAGCTTGGTAAAGCCCAGTAGATTGCCGCCAATGCCCAGCGCCACCACCAGCGAAGACGCCGCATCCGAACGGGCATGCCATGCATTGGCCATCAGCATGCCGGAACGCAATCGGGTGGCAACCGCAAACATGTAGCGAAACAGGCTTTCCTTGATGACCAGCGCAGCCAAGGCCACCCACAACGCCAACACATGCACCGGCGCGCTGCTATGCGGCGCCTGGATTTTTAACACGGCCGACCACAGCATGCCGGCGCCAACCAGCAACAACAGAACACCGAGCATCAGCGACGCCGCATTCTCATAGCGAAGATGACCGTAAGCGTGATCGGCATCGGCCGCCTTTTGACTGTGACGACCGGCAAACAGGACGACAAAATCCGAAATCAGATCGGATAGCGAATGGATACTGTCGGCGATCAACGCTTGCGAACCGCTATAAATTCCCGCCACCGCCTGCGCCATCGTCAATGTGATATTCACCGCCACACTGACCAGCGTGCTGCGCCGTCCAGCTGGGAGTTCGTCGGGGTCGGTACTGAATTGGACGCTTGGATTCATGATGCTTGAGGATGCAATAAAAGAGGCAATGAAGAGAGACGAGTAAGTTATTTATTTTGGGATGGTATCCGGCGCGAGCATCATAAGATAAAAAAAGGGTTACGCAAAGTAACCCTTTTTAATTAGCGCGGAATAATAATCACTCCCCTTCAATAACCGGCATCCCAGTGAGCGCCGCCGGTCGTAACGTCAGCGCTTTTCTTTTTTTAAGCGAACCGCGGATGGCAAAAAATATTTGCCCCAGAATCAGCAAGGTCGAGATCAAAACGAATGCCGCGCTGATCGGCCGCTGGATAAAGACCATCAGATCGCCGCGCGACAGCAATACCGCACGGCGGAAATTTTCCTCGACCATCGGTCCCAGAACATAGCCCAGCAGAATCGGGGCGATCGGAAACTTCAACGCGACGAAGATTGCGCCGGCCACGCCGAACACCAGCACTTCGCCAATCTCGAACAGGCTGTTATTGGTGCTGTAGACGCCCACCGCAATAAAAAACAAGGCCGATGGAAACAGGTAGCGATAAGGCACCTGCAGCAGTTTGACCCAGATGCCGATCAATGGAATATTCAAAATGATCAGCAGCACATTGCCAATCCAGAAGCTGGCGATCAAGCCCCAGAACAGGTCGGCATGCTCGGTAATCAATTGCGGACCCGGCTGAATGCCCTGGATCAGCAACGCGCCCAGAATCAGCGCCATCACCGCATCGCCGGGAATGCCCAGACTCATGGTGGGAATGAAATCGACCTGGGTTTTCGAATGCGATGCCGCTTCGGGACTTGCCACGCCTTCGATCATGCCTTGTCCGAATTTCTCCGGCGTTTTGGATATCTTGCGCTCGAATGCATACGCAATGAAGGTCGTGATGGTCGGGCCGGTGCCGGGCATGGCACCGAACAGCGTACCGATCAGCGTGCCGCGCACCATCGGAAAGAAGGAGCGCTTCAATTCGGCTTTACTCGGCCGCATATCGCGCAGCGATACTTTAATCCCGCTACCCACGGCATCCATGCGGTTGACGCTGCGCAGGAATTCCGTCACGCCGAACAGGCCCAAGGCCAACGCCACCAACTCAACTTTATCGGAGAGTTCAATCAGCCCCATGGTGAAGCGCTGGGTGCCGCTGTTGACGTCGGTGCCGACAATACCGATCATCAGGCCGACCACAGTCATCGCCACGCCTTTGAGCGGCGAGCCCTTGGACATGGTGCCGCCGCACAACAGACCGAGCAGCATGATCGAGAAGATTTCGGTCGGTCCGAATTTGAAGGCAATGCTGACCAGCAGGGGCGAGGCAAAAATCATCACGATAATGCCGAAGGATGCGGCGAAGAATGAAGCGATCATCGTAATGCCGAGCGCGCTGCCGCCCTTGCCCTGCTTGGTCAGCGGATAGCCGTCCAGACAGGTAACCGCGTGCGGCGGATGGCAAGGCAGGTTGAGCAGGATGGCGCCGATGGCGCCGCCGTATTGCGAGCCGTAGAAAATCCCCGCCAGCATCATGATGGCGGGAATGGCGTGCATCGTGTACGTCAGCGGCAGCAGCATCGAGATGGCCGACAACGCACCCATGCCCGGCAGCACGCCGATCAGATTACCGATCAGCACGCCGAAGAACGACCACATTAAATTATGCGGTTGCAGCGCAATGCCAAAGCCTTGCCATAAATCCATTAAAGACTGTGCAATCATCGCTTAACCCCATTGAAATAAAGGAAACTGCACTTGCAGCGCGTACCAGAAGATCGCTATGCAAACGAGCGTCATGGCCGCCGCCAGAATCAGCGCGCTTTTGACGGTGTTTTGGCGGTCGCCCATGGCGGAAATAAACACAATGCCGAACGTGGCCGGCACCAGGCCGCCGTATTTGCCCAGAATCACAAACGCCACAATGCTCAGCGAAATACAAATCCAGCCACGCCATTCAGGACGCAGCTTGGCTTCCTTGTCTTCTTCTTTGCCTTCAGCGATCGCATTAGCCGCCGCGCCGATCATGATCGCGACACCGGTGAACGCCAGAATGACGCCGAGTGCGACCGGGAAAAATCCCGGCCCCATGCGCTCCAGCGAGCCGATCCGGTATGACATGCCGGCCCAGACCGCAGCCAGGCCGAACAGGAGCATCAAACCGCCGCCGTAATAATCCCGATTATGTTTGTTGATAAAACCTTGCCGCTTCTGATTTTCCATCCCGTCTGCGCTCCTTTATTCCGGTTTGACGTGGGCCGCCTGCGTGACGCGGCTCCACATCTGCGTTTCATTCTTCGCCAGGGTCAGTAATTCTTCCGGCGTCGTCGTTTTCAGAATCAAGCCTTCTTTATTCAGACTTTCCTTCACGCCCGAATCTTTTAATGCCGCCACGATCGCGGTGCGATATTGCGCGACCAGCGCAGCAGGCATTTTCGGCGGCCCCCAGACTGCGTACCAGGGATCGACGTGATAATTGGCCGCGCCCTGTTCCTGCAGCGTCGGAATATCGGGGAAGGCCGGATGCCGGTAGCGCAGCGAGCCGCCGATGATCTTCAACTGGCCGGCGCGCGCCAACGGCACCGCGACCTGAATCGGCATGAACATGGCCGGTATCTGGCCGCCCACCAGATCGGTGAAGGCCTGCGAGGAGCCTTTGTAGGGCACGTGCTCCAGAGCAATATTGCACGCTTGTTCGAGCACCAGCATGCACAGGTGATGATGCGTACCCACGCCCGGCGAAGCATAGAAATTATTCTTGGCGGTTTTGGCCCAGGTAATGAATTCAGGCAGATTTTTAGCCGGAATGTCTTTGTGGACGGCCAGCACGAATGAAGTCGACGAGACCTGCGTAATCGGCGAGAAACCATTGATCACATCGAAATCGACCTGCTTGTAGAACATCGGCAGCGTCAGCGTGGTCGCCGGCACAATCATCAACATGCCCGGGCCGGTCGATTTGGCCACGTAATTCATGCCGATCATGCCGGATGCGCCAGGCCGGTTATCGACCATGTAATTCATGTCCAGCTGCGATTGCATGGCCGGGCCGATAGCGCGCCCGATCAGGTCCGGCGTGGTGCCCGGCGTCAAGGGCACAATCATTCTCAATAGTTTTTGTTGCGCCCATACGGCGCCCAGCCTGGTGGCAAGAGTACCCGCAATAGCACCCTTTAAAACTGTTCTGCGAAGAATATTCACAGTGTCTCCGTTATTATCGGTTTAATTTAATTGTCGGACTGAGCGAGTTCTGCTGCGTATTATGCACATAAAGTGCGCTTCTCCCCGCTTTTTCCGATCGTGTATTTACGGTACGTGTTTACGCTGAGTATTTACAGTGCGCATTTACGCTACGCATTTACGTTAACTTCTCAGTCTCAAGACGTTTCAGCATCTTGGTGCGGACCAGGTTCCAGAAGCGGCCGTATTCCTGCCAAGCCACATTGGCGGCAACTTCCTTGTCATCCAGGAAGGTAATGGCGCCGTCCGGGCCTTTGAGCATTTCGGCCTGGAATTGCAGACGTGCATTTTGTTCCAGATAGACGCTGCGCCCGACTGCCACGGCGAGGCTTTCGCCGACCACGACCGCGCCGTGCCCGCGCATCAGCGCAGCAGGATGCCGGCCCAGTTTTTTTGCCAGCGAATCGCCCAGATGCGCGTCGCGCACCAGCATATCGGTGCCTTCGCGCGCATCGCGGATTTCCCAGTTCGGCACACCCTGACCGATGAATGCCGACATGTGGAAGATCGGCTTCAAGCTGGTATGGGTGCAGCAGAACGGAATCACCGACGGCGAATGGTTGTGCACCACCGCCATGACTTCAGGCCGCGATTTGTATATTTCGCCGTGAATGTAGCGTTCGGTGACCGGCGTGAATCCCTTCGCATCGATCGGCTCGCTGTCCATGCCGAATTCCATCATATCGGCTTCGGTCACCAGTTCGGGCGCAATCGAACGCGCCATGAGAAAGCGCTCCGGATTGGTTGGGGAACGCACGCTAATATGTCCATACGCATCGATAATGCCGTGGTCGGCGAGGATGCGGTAAGCGATCACTAGATCCTGTAAAAGAGGCATTTGTATTTCCTTCCGGTTGATTTGGTTGATTTGGTTGATTTGCTTAATTCAGAACGATGTTGCCCTTGGCCACCACCTCACTCCATAGCTTGAGCTCGTGCTTGACCAGGACGTCCAGTTTTTCAGGCTTGCCGCCGGCCGGATCGACGCCTTGCTTGCCCATTGCATCCTTGATGTCGGGCAGTTTCAGCAATTGATCGATTTCCGTATTCATCCTGGCGATCAGCGCGGGGGGCGTGCCGGCCGGCGCCATCACGCCATACCAGGTTTCCACCAGCATGTTCGGATAGCCGGATTCGATCAGTGTCGGTACTTGCGGGAAGGTCGGCGCGCGTTCGCGGCCCATCACAGCGAGCATGCGGACTTCGCCGCTTTTTGCCAGTGGCGTGGCCGTTTGCAGAGCCACCACGCTGGTTTGCACATGGCCGCCCAGCATGTCGCTCAATGCGCCTGCAGTGCCTTTGTACGGCACGTGCATCATGTTGGTGCCGGTTTGCTGCATGAACAATTCCATCGCCAGATGCTGCGAACTGCCGGGGCCGGGCGAGGCATAGTTCACCACGCCGGGCTGCTTCTTGACCTGCGCGACAAAGTCTTTGATGTCTTTGGCAGGGAATTGATTATTGACCACCAGCGTGAACGCGCTGGTGCCCAGCAAAGAGACCGGCGCAAAGCTTTTAGCGGCATCGAAAGGCAGCGTCGGATTGGTCGCCGCCACCGTGCCGTAGGAAGTGGCGGCAAACAGGAAGGTATAACCGTCCGGCGCTGCCTTGGCGGCATAGTTGGTGCCGATAATGCCGGAGGCGCCGGTGCGGTTATCGACGATCACCGGCACATTCCATTGCTGCGTGATTTTTGCGCCCAGCAGCCGCGCCAATACATCGGCCGTGGTGCCCGGCGTATAGGGCACCACGAAGGTGATCGCATGCGCGGGATAAGTCTGCGCCTGGGCCATCATCGGCCAAGCCAGCCCGCATACAGATACAGCGCCGGTGACGGCCAATGATGCAGCGCGCCGTTTCAAATTAATTTTCATGTTCCTGTCTCCTGTAATTTTTTATTAAAATTTTCTGCCTCGCCTTTAGAAGGCGCATCACTTACATGCGTTTCTGTTGATGACAACTTCCTCGAACAGTGCTCTGCCCTTGTCCGCGCCATCTAACAGTTCGGCAGCATTCAAACGCTTGATCTCGATCCCTTTCATCGGCGACTCGACTTTGGTGCTGGCCGGTACATAGCCGATTTTCGCCTGGATGGTCTGAGCCTCATCGCTCAGCATGTAATCGTAAAACAGCAGCGCGGCATTCGGATGCGGCGCTTTTTTCGGGATACCGATACCGTCATTGATCGCAATCGCCGGTTCAATGACGAACCAATCGATCGGCGCGCCTTTCGCCTTCATTTGCGCCGGACTATATTGATACAGCGTCAACGCCATAGGCACCTCGCCGGAAGCGACCAGACTGGTGAGCAGCGAATGGCCGCTGCGAACCGAAAGTCCGTTATCGCCAAGCGCGCAAAACAAGGCCTTGCCTTTCTGCGGCCCCATTTCCTTTAGAACTTCATCGAACCAGTCGTAGTCGCCGCCTTCGATGGCCAACCTGCCTTTCCATTTCGGATCGAGCAGATCGTCGTATGTTTTCGGTAAATCTTCCTTCTTCACTTTCGCCGTGTTGTACGCCTGTGCATAGACGTAATGCATGGTCGGCACCCATTCATGATGCGCAGGGACTGCCTCCGGCATCAGATTTTTTATCAGCGGCGAGTTCACCGGTTTCAGTATTGATTCCCGATGCAGCGCTTCCATCGATACCGCCAGATTCTGAATCACATCGACTGTGTTCTTGCCAGCCCTTGTTTCCTGTAGCGCGCGCTGCAGAACCTGCTCAGAAAGCGCGCGCCAGGTAACGACCTTGATGCCGTACTTTTTCTCAAAAGGCTCTGTCAGCAAACGCATATATTCCGCTGGCGTGGGCGTATATAAGGTCAGCGTACCTTCCTTCTTGGCGGCTGCGACCAGACGGTCCGTCCGATCCGCTCCCGTATAGTTCGCCAGATCAGGGATGGACTGTGCATGGACGGTAATGTAATACCCAAACAGCAGAGCCGATATTACAAACATGCGCATCACGTTCTTCATCGATCTATCCTTTGTAATAAACCGCGTCGATTTTTATGTACTTCGTCTCCTTGCTCCTGTCTTGCGGTTACCGTCCTGCTGATTCTGTTGCTATTGTTGTCGTCTCTTCCTGCGCCTTGAGCAATTTTGCCAATGCTCTGCGGGCGCGGATTGCCGCGCCATCGACCGACAGCAATATCGGATTGAGATCGAACAATTCGCTGGAACCCATTACCTTCTGAATCGCTTCGATCATCGGCTTATCCTGCTCGCCGAAACCGACCCGTTGCCACTCCCGAATCTGCGCGTCGACTTTTTCATCGTCGCGCTGATAATTGCGCGCATTGATGAAAAAGTAATTGGTCGAGGTTTCGGTAGCCGGCGTGAGGATATGCGCATTGCATTTGCGCAAAGCGACGCCCTCGGCGCCCTTGGACGGCTTGACGCCGACATCGAGCAGGAAATAGCCCGGCGCTTCCCATTTCATGATTTTCCATTGATCGACCAGCAAATCCGGATCGGGCAGATTGCCGGCAAACGCATCCGACGCAACGCTATTCAATACCTGACGCCGGCTGACAACCTGGCGGCCTTCCTCGAACACCTCATGCGGGGTAGTCAGGAAAGTATCTTTTCTGTGATAGTTCGCGTGCAGGAACTGGTCATGGCTCAAGTCGAGCAGATTATCGGCAATCAGTTGATAGTTTGCGTCCTGATAGCTATGTCCTCTAACGGTCTTCCAGTCCGGGCTATCGAAATGACTGTAGTAAGCAGGGATCAGCTCGGCATCCACTTTTTCCTGGTCCCCCATCCAGATCCACATCAGGCCGTAACGTTGAATGAACGGATAATTTTTGACCCGCGCGGCCTGCGGAATTTTTCCATCGCCATGCGGATTCAAAACGCATTTTCCGCTGCAGTCGTATTGCAATCCGTGATAAGCGCACTGGACGTTATCGCCGACCAGCGTGCCTCTGCTCAACGGTGCGAAACGATGCGGGCAACGATCCTGGATCGCCACTGCTTCGCCGTTTTCTTTCCGATACATCACCACTGCTTCGCCCAGGATGGTGCGAGCCAGCATGTCGCGTCCGACTTCGGTATCCAATGCAGCTACATACCAGGTATTACGCAAGAAACGCATACATGTCTCCTCGGAAAGGTTTGTATTGAATTTGCCGCGCCGCCCGCTTCAGGCGCGCATGGCCGGCTCTGGCGGCCGGCTTTCATGCTGCTTATTTTTCTACTTACTTCAACTTGAAGACCTTTTCCGCATTGGTCTGGAAGAAGGCCTTTTTGTTGGCCGCGCTCATTTCCATACCGTCGAGCGCCACCACTTCGTCTGCCGAATATTGATATGGATAATCCATCGCATACAACACCCGATCCACGCCCAAAGTCTCCTGCGTGAACTTGATCGCCGGTTGCCATGCCATGCCGCTGTTGGTGATGTAGAAGTTCTCGCGCAGATAATCGCTAGGCTTTTTCTTCAATGCCCGCACCGTCTTGTAGCGATCCGATTTCACCGTGGCCTGATGCATGTAATCCAGACGATACGACCAGAACGGCAAGGCCTCACCCATATGCCCGATGACCATCTGCAGTTTCGGGAAACGGTCGAATACGCCGGCGGTGATGATGCGCAATGCGTGCAGGCCGGTTTCCACCCCGAAACCGTAAATCGCGCCGTCCAGACCGCATTCCAGGAACGGTTCGATCATGTTGCGCGGCGGCGTGTTCGGATGCAGGTAAATCGGGGTGTCGGCGGCTTCCGCGGCTTCGAAGATTTCCCAGAATTTCGGGTCCGACAGATATTCGCCATGGGTGTGCGAGTTGATGATTACGCCTGTCAGGCCCAGACCGATGCCGCGCTCGATTTCCTTGGCGGCTTCGTGCGGATTTTGCGGCGCGATGGCGACCATGCCCGAGAAGCGGGTCGGATGACGGCGCACCGCGGCGGCCAGTTCATCGTTGGCGACTTTGGCAAACGCGACCGCGGTCTCGGTATCCATGATCTGCACGCCCGGCGAAGTCAGCGCAATGATCTGGCGATCAATGCCGGTGTCGTCCATATGTTGCAGGCGTACCTGATCCAGGTCCGACAGGCAGCGGATGATATGTTTGGCCCGATCGCTCTGGCTGCTCATGTAGAAACCCAGCAGGCTGACAAAGCCTGGATCGGGGTTCGGCCCGGCCAGTATCTTGCGATAGATGTCGAACATTTCCTTCGGCGCAAACGCCTCTTCGGTTGCAATGCGCTTGTAATCCGGATGCGGTTTTATCATTGTCTTTCTTCCTGTATCGAGTAGAGAAATATGGATTGCTGCGGATTTATTTCTGGTCGCTATAAATATGCACGACCGCTTCGATCACCTCGGTGCGGTAGGTCCGCAGCGCAACTGAACAAGGTGCGCCGACGGGTTTTCCGGTAGGCACGTGAAACGCGCCGAAGTGCAGACTGCATTCAACAACGTCGCCGTCGAGTTCGCATTTGGACAAACTCGACAAGCCGTGCGTGCAAGTGTCATCGGTGGCATACACTGCACCGTCGATGTTGTAGATGGCGACAGGATTGCCGTCGACATCGAACTTCTGAATCGAATTGACGGCCAGATCCTTGACCGGACAAATACGATGACATTTTTCGTTCATAAAAATACCTTTAATTTTTGACGGGACCGCACACCGCACACTAGAGAATGAAACTCACGGAACCCAGCGAGGCCAATTCGTGCGCATCCATAAAGACACGGCGTTCCCGTATGCGCAGGCCGGCATCGGTGCGCTGCAATACATAGCGGTACTTGCCAACATATTCGCGAATCCGCTCATAACGGCGATAGCGGTAACAAACAAAGTTCGCCGTCGCCGTCGCCGTTGCGCCCGTGCTTTCGATCAGGCGCACATTGGTAATCAGGCGACGCGTGCGCGACTGTGGAAATTCGGCGTGGCAGTTCGGATCGTTGAGGCGAATCACGCGCTGGCGGATGCGCTCGGCGTTATCGGCGATCGTGAACAGGGAAGTCCGGTGATTACCTTGCAGCGCATCGTTGGATGGCACAAAATATTCGGCGTCTTCGGTCAGCAATTGCAACCATTCGTCGAGTTTCCATTCGTCCAGCAGATCGGCTTCCAGGTACAGGAAATCTTCTATTTCGGCCCGCGTAAACTTGATGTCCTGGGTGTCCTTAGTGTCATTCATGCTTTATCTTCCGTCATCAATTTGTTCCAGTGACGCCAAAACGTGCGCAGATGGTGTTCGTCGCTGTTAAGCTGCATGCCGTCTTTGGCCATGCCGCGCGACATTTCCGACCATGGGTCGTCGCGCCAGTTGGCCAGGCCCTGCTGCACCAGTTCCAACGCCTCGACATCGTCCGGCGTCGCAAAACCGCCCGGGCCGTAGAAGGTCAGGAAGGCATCGAGCCGGCGCGCACGGGCCGATTCGCTCTCCTCCGTCGGGCCGAGCGCCCAGGCCGTCACGTGCATGCGCTCGGCGCCCTCGGGATAAAAGGTTCGGATCGTGACCGATGAGCCGTCGTTGATGACCAGATTAGGGAAGATGACCAGATTGCGATTGGTATCGGCTACCCGGGTTGCCCGTTCCGCGCCCAGGCGTTCGACCAGCTCGGCGCGGATCACGTCGATCTCCGCTTTCGCTTCTTCGCCGAATAAGGGAATCCATTTGGCGACGGGGCGGCCGCGGAAGTTTTCGTTGTCGGTCGTGAAGTGACCGTTGCCGAGATCGATCGCATAACCCTTGGTCGGCAAGACCAGCCCGGCTTCCTTCGGCTGTTCGACCACCACGCCGGAATTTTTCATGAAATTGAGCCAAGTCGAATGCGTGGTCGGCAAGTGATAGTCGTCCACACTGTTTTCGACCATCAGTTTCCAGTTGGCTTGAACGTCGTATTCCTGGGTGCCTTCAATGACTTCCATCGTGTTCGATGGCGATTGATCGATGACCAGATCGATGTATTCAGTCGCACGGCCCAGATAATTCACTAATGGCTCGACATCCTTATCGAGGCACAGGAACCAGAAACCGCGATAGGACTCGAAGCGCGCCGGCTTTTTCAGTCCGAGCGCCACTTTGTCGAAGTGTTCGCCATAAGCATCGTCGCCGGGAACGCCGCCCAAGGTACCGTCGTTTTTATAACTCCAGCCGTGGTAGACGCAAAAGAAGCGGCGCGCATTGCCTTTCGGCTGAGTACACACGGTGGCGCCGCGATGACGGCAAGTGTTGAAGTGGCACTGCACGGCGCCGCTTGCGTCCCGCACGAAAATAACAGGCCGGCCGGCGACCCGGCGCGTGATGAAATCGCCCGGCTTTTTGATCTCCGATTCATGCCCGACGTAAATCCAGCATTTGGCAAAAATCAGCTGCATTTCGTCCTGCAAAATCTGCTCGGATACATGCACTTCGCGGTTCAGCATGAACACCTTGCGGTCGTTGTCGTCAACAATGTAAGGGCGTTTATCGGTCATGGAGAAGGTGTCCGTAGAGAAGTGGTTGTCGAAAATTATACAACACAATTATCGCTATGTGAGATTACAGAAGAAATGAGAAAATCTATAATATCGGACTCTCAAACGTGTTTTTAGAGGTAAATATATAAACTACGTGCTGATTTAACGTATTTTGTAGCGCAATAAAATCGTTATTTGATAATCAAAAAAAGATGAAAAATCAGCAAATTGCTCGTTTCATGAGCCTGGGATAGAGAACATGGCGGCTATAATTGCCATCAAACACGGTCTGCAGACTGCCGCTTTTTCCGGCCGCTGAACCGGCTTTAAATTTCCCCCGAACTCTCTCCAAACCCTGCGGAGCCTATGGCAAATACCGATACGCAAAACAGTCTGACCAAAATGATTTCGGTGCTGGACATGATTGAGGAAAGCACTGCGGGACTCACATTCGAGCAAATGCTCGACGGCATGAAGCTCTCCCGCGCGACTTTATATCGGTATATTCGCGTCCTGTCGGAAGCCGGGCTGATCGTTTCATTGCCCAATTTCGGTTATACGCTGGGCCCGCGCGTGGCCGAACTCGATTTGAAAATGCGCACGCAGGATCCGTTGATTGCCGCCAGTGTGCCGGTGATGCGGGAGCTGGCGCGCACTGTGCCCGGCGTGGTGCTGCTGTGCAGAAAATATCGCGATAAAGTGCTTTGCGTACATCAGGAGGGTTCCAGCCCGGCTTTTCGAAGCGGCTATGAGCGCGGGCAGGACCGGCCTCTGTTCAGAGGTTCGGCTTCGCGCATCATCCTGGCCTATGCCGAAGCGCGCGCCGTTGCGCGTCTGTATGCCGAGCGCAGCGACGAGTTCGCCCAGGCCGAGTTGGGCAATACATTGGAAGAGGTAAAAGCCAAGCTGGCGCAAATCCGGCATGCGGGTTGGGATACCACGACGGCGCAGATCACACCGGGCGTCACCGGCATCGCCGCGCCGCTGTTCGACAGCAAAGGCAAGATTGCCGGCAGTTTGAGCGTCACGCTCAGCGCCACCTCGTTAAAGCCGGGCGACTTCGAGCAGCTTTCCGAACGCATCAAGCTATGTGCCGGTATTGTCTCGCAGGCTATTTCGCAACCGCCGTTGTTGGGGGGGTGAAGTTTCCTGCCCGCTCTTTGGCGGCTTGTGAAAAGGGTTCTTCAGGCTTTTGTGTGGGTGTTTTAAACCTTTAAATTTTACCTATTGAGGTGACCCTTCCTTCGATACGCTTCGCTACTCAGGACTGTCGGAAAAGCACGGCCTGCGGCCTACTCAGGGCGAAC
>JAQGNR010000077.1 GCA_028291765.1 Herbaspirillum sp. | reverse complement strand
GAGCTTATAGCAGAATACGCAGCATTGAGCGCCATTTTGCCGGGCAGGCTGGCGCGGCGGCGCAACATGGCGGGCATGGCCGATAGCGGCGGATC
The DNA here is from genome assembly GCA_028291765.1 of Herbaspirillum sp. GTDB lineage: Bacteria > Pseudomonadota > Gammaproteobacteria > Burkholderiales > Burkholderiaceae_D > Herbaspirillum. The sequence goes on along the minus strand of JAQGNR010000077.1, from coordinate 39,079 downwards.
GGCACTACCTGATGTGCCGATCTCGATCTGTGGTGCGTTATCGCCAGGGTGACTGGGGTGACTGCCATTGGCCCAGGCCGACCATGCTTCCGGTGTTTCGAGGCCGGGCGCCCATGCCGCATGCGCGAGTACGCTGAAGCGAACTTCATTGACGGCCGAGGGCGAAGGGCGAGAGGCGTGGATGTTCTCGGTCACGCTATGCTTCCTGAGTCTGATGCGCCGCTTGTGCATGTGTTGTTATTCTTTTCACATTGGCGGCGCAAGGGCAGTCGTTTGATTGGGTGGCGCAAAAATTTCTGAACATAGTGAGTTTAATGCTGGTGATCCGGGACAAATCTCCCCATTACTCCCTGAGCCGGTCTCGAAGTGAGGCGATTATAAGGGAGTTTATGCACTCTTTAGAGGCAAGGGCAGGTGCCTAAACAGATAATTCAATAATGATGCATTATCGCGACGAAAGTGACCAATTTGTCGCGACAATGCGCGGCATTCCCGTGTTTCAGTCTCTTCTCCGGCTCTAATAGGGCGGGAAGAGTACGGCAGGCGACGAGAATTGCTTGAGTAGACCCTTGGATGTGGTTTTTCGTTTCATATGAAATATATCGGTGCGCCATGCTAATAATAAGAATTTCCTGATGAAAATAAATATTGGTTCAGGTCGTCTAGGGCAACGCTGCGTAAGCGTCATGACTGTTGCGGGCTGTAGCGGACGTTTGTGCTCCGTTCGTGTCATTCCGGCGGCCTGCGGCCACCTCCCTTCTTTACATCACTGCGCACAACATCGCGCCACACCCCAAAGGCGGCCAGCGCACATTCTGCTTTGAACGCTTCTCCTAAACTAAATTTTAATAGCCCTTAGCCCTTAGCCCTCATCATGATTCCTTTTTCCGTACTAGACCTATCGCCGATCAGACAAGGCGACACCGCAGCCCATGCCTTTGCCAATACCCGCGATCTGGCGCAGCATGCCGAACGCTGGGGCTACCACCGCTACTGGGTTGCCGAACATCACAATATGCGCGGCATTGCCAGCGCGGCCACAGCGCTGGTCATCTCCCATATCGCAGCCAATACCAAAACCATCCGCGTGGGCGCAGGCGGGATCATGCTGCCGAATCATTCGCCACTGGTGATCGCCGAACAATTCGGCACGCTGGAATCGCTCTATCCCGGCCGTATCGATCTGGGCTTGGGCCGCGCGCCCGGCAGCGACCAGCGTACCGCGCGCGCATTGCGCCGTAATCTCAGCGAGACGGCGGATGATTTCCCGCAGGATGTGCAAGAGTTGCAAGCGTATTTCGCGCCGGCCACGCCGAATCAGGCAATACAGGCGGTGCCGGGCGCGGGACTCGACATTCCGATTTGGCTGCTCGGTTCCAGTCTGTTCGGCGCGCAGTTGGCCGCAGAACTCGGCCTGCCGTTTGCCTTCGCGTCGCATTTTGCGCCGGCCATGATGATGCAGGCGATCGAGATTTATCGCACCCGTTTCAAACCATCCGCGCAATTGCAGAAACCTTATGTGATGTTGGGTGTAAGTGTGTTCGCCGCCGCCAGCGATGCCGAAGGACTGCGTTTGTTTACTTCGTTGCAGCAGCAATTTTTGAATTTGATTCGCGGCGTGCCGGGGCAATTGCTGCCGCCCCGCGACAGCATGGAGGGCTTATGGCAGCCCGAAGAAAGAGCGCATCTGGAGCGATCGCTGTCGTGTGCGATGGTCGGTTCGGCGGCAACAGTGAAAGAAGGTTTGCGTGAATTCATCGCTCGCACCGGTGCCGACGAGCTGATGATTACCGCGCAAATTTACGATCACACTGCACGCTTGCGTTCGTTTGAGATTACCGCTGAGCTACAGAAAAGCTTGTAATTTCCCATGATGCGGGCGGTGGAACGTTAGGGTAACGCTGCGAGGCGGGGGTATGGCGGGGTGTGGCGCGATGTTGTGCGCAGTGAGGTAAAGAAGGGAGGTGGCCGCAGGCCGCCGGAATGACACGAACGGAGCACAACATCCGCCTGGAAATTGGCCGCCCATGGCGCTTCATCAGCGCTGCCTTAAATGGCGAATCTTAAATCACCCGCTCTTCGCGCATAGCAGCGATGTCCTGCGCGCTATAACCCAATTGCATCAACACCTCATCGGTATGCTCACCCAGCAGCGGCGAACGGGTCACTTCGGTGCTGCTATCGGACAACTTGATCGGGTTGCCTACAGTCAAATATTTGCCGCGTTCAGGATGATCGACCTCGACGATGGTGCCGGTGGCGCGCAGCGACGGTTCTGCGGCAATTTCCTTCATCGACAAAATCGGTCCGCAAGGGATATTGAATTTATTCAATATATCCATCACTTCGAATTTAGTCTTGGTTTTGGTCCATTCCTCGATCGTCTCGAAGATCGATGCCAAACGCGGCAAACGTGCCTGCAGCGTTGCGTAATCGGGATCGGTAATCCACTCTTCCCGTCCAATCACCTTGCAGATCGATTCCCATGCCTGCCCTTGCGTAATGAAATAGGTATACGCATTAGGATCGCTTTCCCAGCCCTTGCATTTGAGAATCGAGCCGGGCTGACCGCCGCCGGAAGCATTGCCCGCACGCGGCACCGCATCGCCGAATTCACCATTTGGAAATTGCGGATACTCTTCCATGCGGCCGGTGCGTTCCAGGCGCTGCTGATCGCGCAACTTGACGCGGCACAGATTAAGCACCGAATCCTGCATCGCCGCATCGACTTTTTGCCCGCGTCCGGTATGGGTGCGCTGATATAACGCAGTCACAATACCCAATGCAAGATGCAAACCGGTGCCGCTGTCGCCGATTTGCGCGCCGGTCACCATCGGTGGGCCATCATCGAAACCGGTAGTAGATGCTGCGCCGCCGGTGCATTGCGCCACATTCTCATAGACCTTGCAATCGGCATACGGACCGGGGCCGAAACCTTTGACCGAAGCCACGACCATCTTCGGATTAAGCTCTTGAATCCGCGCCCAGGTGAAGCCCATGCGGTCCAATGCGCCCGGCGCGAAATTCTCGACCAGTACATCGCATTGCTTGATCAACGTCTCCAACACTTCCTTGCCTTTAGGCGTCTTGGTGTCGAGCGTGATGGAGCGTTTGTTGTGATTGAGCATCGTAAAATACAAACTATCGACGCCAGGAATATCGCGCAATTGTGTACGCGTGGCATCACCTTCGCCGGCACGCTCGACCTTAATCACATCGGCGCCGAACCAGGCCAGCAATTGCGTGCAGGTCGGCCCCGATTGCACATGGGTGAAATCAAGAATGCGAACGCCGTCCAGTGCTTTGCTCATAGTAGATATCTCCGAAAATTCTATCTAATTAATCTAATTATTATGGTATTAAATTACGCAACGTTTAGTTTGAGCCATCATAGCGAGGCGTTAACGCAACCCTCATTGACCATGGTCAATTTTCACCGGATCACCGACTGCATGACAAATTGTGCGCTCAATTCGACGCTTTTGTCGATGCAGGCCTCGCTGCCGGTAGTGCATATATACTCCGAAACTACAAAATAGTTGCACCCTAATCGAAACGCGAAAACGCATTCACATGTCTTCATCACGGAAAATCACCATGGTCATTTTGAGCCGGGCAGCGCTGCTGGCCAGCGCTCTGTGGCTCGCTGCATGCAGCACGCAACCGGATTATCAACGGCCTGCGCTGGCATTGCCGGCGTCATGGGCCAATGCCGGCGCTGCAACGCCATCCGACGGCAGCGCGAGCACCTCAAACTTAAATACATCCTGGTGGAAACAATTGCACGACCCGGCGATTGACGCTTTGATCGATGCCGCCTATGCCGATCAACCGACGCTGGCGCAAGCGGTCGCGCGCATCGATGAAGCGCGCGCGACGCTCGGCGTGAACCAGGCGCAACAACTGCCGCAAGCCCGCCTCAGCGCCAGTGCCGCGCGCGCCAGCAGCCAGAACATCGCCTCGGTCAATCCGCCGTTTACCCTACTCACAAACTCCGCTTCGATCGGTCCCAGTTTCAGTTGGGAACTCGATCTATGGGGCCGTCTGCGCGAATCGTCCGAGGCCGCGCGCCGCCGGCTCGATGCGCGCGATGCCGATGCACAAGGCGCGCGCCTCTCGCTGGCCGCGCAAATCGCCGATGGCGTACTCACCTTGCGCGCCTGTAATTATTCATTGCGGATCCGCGACGCAGATATCGCCTCGCGCGATACCGAACTGGACCTGATGCGCCGCCGCCTTGCCGTCGGCAATGTAGCGCCGGTTGATGAAGCCAATGCCAGCAGCAATCAGGCCAATGCCCGCACCAATCGCATCAGCCAACAAGAACAATGCACCCGCACGGTCGATGCGTTGGTAGCGCTCAGCGGACTCGATGCCGCCGGCGTGCGCGAATGGGTGACGCGGCCGCTGGCCTACTCTCAAGAACCAGCATCGTCTACAACCATCGGCACAACAGATATCGATCTGCTGATGCCAGTGCCGCCGCCCTTTCAAGCGGCCCTGCCGGCCAAGGTTCTGCTGGGTCATCCGAGCATCATTTCGGCCGAACGCGAAGCCGCAGCAAGTTGGGCCGAGATCGGCGTGGCGCGCGCCAATCGCCTGCCGCAAATCAATCTGGCCGCCATGCTGACCGGACAATGGCTGTCGGCCTTCGGCCAATCGGCGCATTTCGATACCTGGTCGGTCGGCGCCAATCTGAGCGCGCCGTTGTTCGACGGCGGCAGCGGCGCAGCCAATGTGCGCGGCGCCGAAGCACGCTACCGGCAAGCCGTCGCAAGCTTGCGCTCGACGCTGCGCACCACGGTGCAAAACATCGAAGATGCGCTCGCCGCACAGCAATCGGCGGAACAACGCGTAATCACATCGCAGCAGGCAACTGCGGCCGCGCATTTTGGCTTGCGCGCCAACGAAGCACGCTGGAAAGCCGGTGCGATCAGCCGCTTCGAACTTGAAGACACGCGACGCCTGTACAACACCGCCCAGGAAAGCGCGATCGCTGCCGCCCGCGACCGCGCCCAGGCCTGGGTCGATCTGATGCGTGCATCAGGCAACGCATCAGGCGACGCATAAGCAACACATAAGCAACGCATAATGCAAAAAAGTCTGGCGCATCCCGTTACCGGAATGCGCCAGACTCTGAACAACTTACTTCCCGCAGCTTGCGCCACGGGAAATTAATTACCTGATTACTTCTTGCCGATCGAGCTGACAATATTCAGATTGCCGATACGGCCCGATTCAACGCCCGCAGCTGGATCGATGATGGCATCGATCAGCGTTGACTTGCCGGATTTGATCGAATCTTCCAGCGCCTTGGCCAGTTCTGCCGAAGTGGTGACTCTAACGCCTTCACCACCGAGGGAAATACCGAGCTGGTCATAACGGGTATTCGGATTGAACGACATGCATGTGAACTGATGCGCAGGGCTCGCTTCGTCACCACGATAGATACCGCCGTTGTTCATGATGATCACGGTAACAGGCAGGTTGTAACGGGTGATGGTTTCGAATTCCATCGCGCTGAAGCCGAATGCACTGTCGCCGCAAATCGCAACAACTGGCTTGCCGGTTTCAACCGCTGCGGCAACAGCCGAGCCCATACCCACGCCCATGACACCCCAGGTGCCGGTGTCGACACGCTTGCGCGGCAGGTATTGATCGATGACCATACGCGCGTTATCCAGCGCGTTTGCGCCTTCATTGACCAGCGTGATGTCCGGGTAGTTTTTCAGCACGTCGCGGATTGCGCCCAGCGAATTGTGATAGTTCATCACAGGGGTCTGGGTAGTCAGCTTGACGGCCAGTTTGTCGCGGCTGCCGGCTGCGCGCTCAGCAACGGCGCTCATCCATTCGGTCGGCTTGGTCATGCCCTTCAGGCCAGCGCGCAATGCGTTGACGCAAGATTGGACGTCGCCAACCAGCGGCGCAGCGATAGGGACATTGCTGTCCATTTCGTTGGCTTGAATATCGATTTGAACGAATTTCTTCGGGCTGCTGCCCCAAGTTTTGCCCTTGCCATGCGACAACAACCAGTTCAAACGCGCGCCGATCAGGACAACAACGTCGGACTCTTGCAGAATCATCGAACGAGCAGCAGCGCCGCTTTGTGGGTGCGTATCGGAAACCAGGCCTTTGGCCATCGACATTGGTGTGAAAGGAATACCGGTTTCTTCGATCAGTGCCTTGATATCGGCGTCGCATTGCGCGTAAGCCGCGCCTTTGCCCAACAGAATCAATGGCTTCTTGGCGCCCTTGATCAGGTCCACTGCGCGTTGCACTGCGTCAGGGCCAGGAATTTGCGCCGGTGCCGGATCGACAGGAACGAACACTGTTTTCTTGCCTTCTTCGGCAGGCATTGTGGTGCTGAACAGACGCGCCGGGATGTCCAGATAGACACCGCCTGGACGGCCGGACAACGCAGTACGTATTGCGCGGGCAACCGCTACGCCGATGTCTTCGACACGGTTGATACGGAAGGAAGCCTTGCAATGCGGACGCGCGATGTTCAGCTGATCCATCTCTTCATAGTCGCCCTGCTGCAGGTCGACAATTTCGCGTTCCGACGAACCGGAAATCATGATCATCGGGAAGCAGTTGGTGGTGGCGTTTGCCAGTGCGGTCAGGCCGTTCAAAAAGCCAGGCGCGGACACAGTCAGGCAAATACCGGGCTTTTTCGTCAGATAACCAGCGACCGACGCTGCGTAGCCAGCGTTTTGTTCATTACGGAAACTGAAAAATTTATTGCCGCGTGCTTGCCAAATGCGGCCAACCTCGGTCACCGGGATGCCCAGCAGACCGTATATGTTCGTGATGCCGTTCATTTCCAGCGCATCCATCAGAAGATGGAAGCCGTCAGTCAGTTCGACGCCCGCTGCTGCTTGAATGTCGTTTTTCATAGTGATATTCTCTTCGTAAGTTTCGATTGAGGCCGAGTTGGTCCCGGTACTTGCCAATAAAACACCGCGCTTTTTGCGGCCATTTTCATACTTGAAAGGCAAGCTTTCCCATTAAACACGCGCGCAGCGCAGCGCGACGCTACTTAAGTGGGCCCCTATCATATCGATTTGGTCGCGCTTGCATCATTGACCACGGTCAATTTTCATCGCATGATAGCCAACCTGATTTTCCCCTCTTTTTGCTAGTATCGCCACTAAAGCCAGCCGTTGGCAAGGTTGCCTGCGGCGTTGCTTGCAATGTTGCCTGATACTTGCCTGATTCGCATCCCTTACCAATAAAAAAAGCATGCCTTCTCGCCCTCCTCTGATCGACTCCACCGCCGGCAAGTCAAACCTGCGCTTCGTGTATGGCGCACTGGCGATTGCCCTCATCCTCGCGCTCGGCATCGGCGGGTTCGTCATGCTGCACGACGCCGGCTCGGCTGCAAAGGCCACGCCACCGGCGCCCGCACTGACCGTTACCAGCGCAATGCCGCACCGCATCATCTTGCCGACAACGCTTGAGACCTCCGGCGCCATCGCCCCCTGGCAGGAAGCCAGCATCGGCACCCAGATCGGCGGCTATCAATTAATCGCCGTGCGCGTCAATGTCGGCGATCAAGTCAAAAAAGGCCAGATACTGGCGCAACTCGATCCGGCGCTGCTATTGGCCGATCAGACGCTGTTGCAAGCTAATCTGGATCAGGCCGAAGCCAATCGCCAACGCATGCTTGCCTTGCAAGGCAGCGGCGGCATCAGCGATCAGGATGTGCTGCAGTTCGTGACCCAGGCCAAGACTGCCCGCGCACAGCTCGCCTCCAAACAATTGCAACTGCGCTATACCAAAGTGGTGGCGCCCGATGATGGCGTCATCAGCGCCCGCACCGCAACATTGGGCGCGGTGGCGCCGGTCGGACAGGAATTGTTTCGGCTGATCCGCCGCAATCGCCTGGAGTGGCGCGGCGAACTCACGGCAGCGCAGCTGACCCATATCGAGATCGGACAACATATCGCCCTGACCCTGCCTGACGGCAGCAAGGCCGGCGCCAAAGTACGTCAAAGCGCGCCCTCGCTGGATACCCAATCGCGCCTGGGCCTGGTCTATGCCGATCTCGATGCGGGCAGCCAAGCGCGTGCCGGCATGTATGCCAGCGGCCTTATCGTGCTGGGACAAAGCCCGGCGCTGGTGGTCCCGGCGCAAAGCGTGGTGATTCGCGACGGCCGCAGCTATGTACTGAAACTGGCCGATGGCAGCGCTACGCCGAAAGTAAGCTTGCAGGCCGTGACCGTCGGCCGCCGCGCCGGCGCCGATGCCGAGATTGTGCAAGGCCTCACCAGCGCCGACCGGATTGTGGTGCAAGGCGCAGGTTTCCTCAACGAGGGTGATGTGGTGCGTCTGGCCGATACGGCTGCGGCTGCGGCTGCGGCTGTTACTACCGCTGTACCTACCGCCGCGTTTACCTCTGCCGCTGCGCCTGCCTCGACCACGGCAAAGAACTGACGCCATGAATTTCGCTACCTGGTCCATTCGCAATCCCATTCCGGCGATACTGCTGTTTGTGCTGCTCACACTCGCGGGCATCTGGGGCTTTCACGAGTTGCCGGTTCAGAACATGCCGGATATCGATCTGCCGACCATCAACGTGATGCTGGTCCAGCCCGGCGCGGCGCCGGCGCAGCTTGAAACCGAGGTCGCGCGCAAAGTGGAAGATTCGCTGGCCACGCTATCTGGCCTGAAGCATCTCTACACCACCGTCACCGACGGCAAGGTGTCGATCTCGGTCCAGTTCGAACTCGAAAAAAATCTTTCCGATGCCTTGATTCAAACCAAGAACGCCGTCGATAGCGTGCGCTCCGATCTTCCCACCGATCTGCAACAGCCCACGGTCACCTCGGTCACCTCCGCCGGCGAAGCCATGCTGATGTATTCGACCACTTCTTCACACATGGATGAAGAAGCGCTGTCGTGGTATGTCGACGATACGCTGGCCAAGACCGTGCTCGGCGTGCCCGGCGTGGCGCGCTTCGAACGGGTCGGCGGCGTGCAACGCGAAGTCCGTATTGAAGTCGATCCGGTGCGTTTGACCGCGCTCGGCGTTACTGCAGCCGAAGTCTCGCTCGCGCTGCGCCAGGTGCAGCAGGAATCTTCCGGCGGGCGCGGACAACTGGGACTAGCCGAGCAATCGGTGCGCACCGTCGCGACGGTGCGCCAGGCGGCCGATCTGGCGGCCTTCCCGATCGCATTGGCGAATGGCCGCGAAGTGCGGCTCGACCAATTGGCGAGCGTCCATGACGGCATCGCCGAGCGCACCCAGATGGCGCTGCTCGACGGCAAGCCGGTGGTCGGCTTCAAGATTTATCGCGCCAAGGGTTTCGATGAAACGCTGATTGCCCAGAACGTCAGGCAGGTACTGGATCGCTTGAAGCGCGACGATACCTCGCTCAGCTTTACCGCCATCTCCGGCACCGTCGGCTACACGCTGGAGCAATACAAAGGCTCGATGGACATGCTGTATGAAGGCGCGCTGCTGGCCGTGCTGGTGGTCTGGGCCTTTTTGCGGGACTGGCGCGCCACACTGGTTTCCGCCGCCGCCCTGCCCTTATCCATTCTGCCGACCTTTGCCGCCATGTCCTGGCTGGGCTATTCGCTCAACACCTTGACCTTGCTGGCGCTGGCGGTGATCGTCGGCATCCTGGTCGACGATGCGATTGTCGAGATTGAAAACATCGAACGTCACGGCCACATGGGAAAACCGATCATGCAAGCGGCCACCGATGCCGTCACCGAAATCGCACTGGCCGTGATCGCCACTACGATGAGCCTGGTGGTGGTATTTCTGCCGACGGCGATGATGAGCGGCGTGCCCGGCCTGTTCTTCAGGCAGTTCGGCTGGACCGCGGTGATCGCGGTGCTCGCTTCTTTGCTGGTGGCGCGGCTGTTGACGCCGATGATGGCGGCCTATCTGCTCAAAACGCGGCCGGCCAAAGAACGCGAGGATGGCCGCGTCATGCTCTGGTATCTGTCCGCCGTGGCCTGGTGCCTGACGCATCGCAAGACCAGCGCCGCCGCCGGCGCCTTGTTCTTCGCGGCCTCGGTGGCGCTGGTGCCCTTGATTCCGTCCGGACTGGTGCCGCCGGCCGACCGCGGATTCACCACGATCAATATCGAATTGCCGCCCGGCAGCTCCGTCGCGAATACGTTTGCCGTTACCGAAGCCGCGCGGGCTGCGCTGGCCGATGTCGCCGGCATCCAGAACGTGTTCACCACGATCGGCGATGCATTGCTGGCAGGCGACGGCGTGCGGCAGGCGGGCGAAGTGCGCAAGGGCGCGCTGATCCTGACGCTGAAGCCACGCGGCGAACGCGACAAGCAAGTCGCCATCGAGACCGCGATCCGCAAGAAATTAATCGGCGTGCCCGGCGCCCGCTTCACCGTGGGCAGCGGCGGCATCGGCGAAAAGATGCAATTGATTCTTGCCGGCGACAACGCCGAGGCGCTCAAACACAGCGCGCAGTTGCTGGAGCGCGAACTGCGCGGCGTCGGCCGCTTGTCCAATATCAATTCAACGGCCAGCCTTGAACGGCCCGAAATTATCATCCGTCCCGACCTTGAGCGCGCTGCCGAACGCGGCGTCACCACAGCGGCCATCGGCACCGTGGTGCGCATCGCCACCAGCGGCGATTTCGATGCGAATGTCGCGCGGCTCAATCTCGACAATCGGCAGGTCTATATGCGCGTGCGCATCGCCGATGCGGCCCGGCAGAACATCGACACGCTGGCCAACATGCGCGTCAATGGACGCAACGGCCTGGTGCCGCTTTCCAGCGTCGCCAGCCTGTCGGTCGAAAGCGGTCCTTCGCAAATCAGCCGCTACGACCGTCACCGCTACGTCACCGTCAACGCAGATCTGGGCGGCATGCCGCTCGGCGCGGCGCTCGCCGCGGCCAGCGCGCTGCCGGCGGTCAAAGCGCTGCCATCGAGCGTGCGATTGATCCAGACCGGCGATGCCGAAATCGCGGCCGAGCTGGCATCGGGATTCGGCATGGCGATCATCATCGGCGTGTTATGCGTGTATTGCGTGCTGACATTGCTGTTCAAGGATTTCCTGCAGCCGATCACCATTCTCTCGGCGATTCCGCTCTCGCTCGGCGGCGCCTTCGTAGCGCTCTTGGCGGCGCACAGCGAGCTCGATATCCCGGCCATGATCGGCCTGGTCATGCTGATGGGGATTGTGACCAAGAACTCGATTCTGCTGGTCGAATATGCGGTCGTCGGCATCCACGAGCGTGGCTTGTCTTTGCAGGATGCCTTGATTGATGCCTGCCATAAGCGCGCCCGCCCGATTGTCATGACGACGGTGGCGATGATTGCAGGCATGCTGCCGATCGCGCTTGGCTTGGGCGCCGATGCAAGTTTCCGGCAGCCCATGGCCACTGCGGTCATTGGCGGCCTGCTGACCTCGACGGCGTTGAGTTTATTGATTGTGCCGGTGGTGTTTACGTATGTTGATTCGTTTGAGCGTTTGGTGGTGCGGCTGGTGGGGCGCAAGCGGCCTAAAGCGGAACCTGAAATGCATCAGCCGCCGGCATTGATTTGATCGCCGCTTGCAGCTTCTACCGCTTCTGCGGCTTCGGTTTGTTATCTTTTCGTCACATTTTCGTCATACTCTTGCGGCATACTCCCGGCTGCTCACGTGTCATTATTTATAACCGCGCATCCACCGGAAAAAAATCAAAAAAGATGCATACCCCCGCGATTAATGAAAGCAGTTTGCAGCAACCGTCAAAATTTCAAGCCGGCCTCTCAAAAGTGCTTGGCGGCTCGCTTTCGGCCTTTATCGTTGCGCTGATTTCACTCAGCTATGCCGTCAGTTACGGCGCAATGATTTTCGGCAGCGGCGGCAGCGCATTACTGGCAGCAGGCATTCCGCTGGTGCTCTTGTCGGCATTTACCATGCAATTTCTGGTGTCCTGGACCAGCTCCGTGCCGTTTATTGTGGCAGGCATCGATTCCAATTCCGCCGGGGTGCTGGCGCTGATGGCTGCAGGCATTGCGGCGGACCTGCACAATGCGGGCAGCACGCCGCAGCAAGCGACGGTGACAATCCTGATGGCCGTTGCGCTGAGCACAATCGCCGCCGGTATATTCATGGCCGCCCTCGGTGCTTTGCGGCGCGGCAGTCTGGTCCAGTTCATCCCGTTTCCCGTCGTTGGCGGCTTTTTGGCCGGCACCGGCTATTTGCTGCTAAGCGGCGCATTCGGCATTGCGACCGGCCATCATCTGAGTCTTGCAGGCTTGCGCGAATTGCTGAATCTGCCATGGCAGGTGTGGTTGCCATCCATCCTGATCGCCGGCGTGATGCTGGGCTCCTCCCTGCTCAAACGGGCATATCCGCCCTTGCTGCCGCTGACCTTGATCGCGGCGACGATCCTGTTCTTTACCAACCTGCATCTCAGCGGCGTGAGCATACAACAGGCGCGCAGCATGGGATGGCTGTTTGAGCCGCTGACGCTACACGGCTTTCAGTTTCCGGCAATGCTGCCGTGGGCTGAAGTGCGCTGGGGCGTCATCGCCGCGCACTATAGCGACCTGCTCGCCATGATTACCGTCGTCACGCTCACGATCCTGCTTAACTCCACCGGGATCAGCCTGGCAACGCGGCGCGACGTCGACTTCAATCATGAATTGCGCAGCGCCGGCTTTGCCAACATCATCTCCGGCGCGCTCGGCGGCGCGGTCGGCAGTCAATCGCTGAGCCGCTCGCTGCTCAATTTTCAGTCCGGCAGCCGCGACCGTATTTCCGGCGTCATTGCGGCATTTTTATGTCTGTTGTGCGCATGCTTTTTCTCCAATGCAGTCGCGCTGATTCCGAAGTCTTTGCTGGTGGGATTGCTTACAGGCCTGGGTTGCTTGCTGCTAAAGGAATGGGTATGGAAAGCCAGACAGCGTCTGGCCACCAGCGACTACCTGCTGATCCTGTTGATTCTGGTCGTCATTGCCTGGTCGGGTTTTGTGACCGGCGTGGCGTTGGGTATCGTGGTCGCTTGCGTGCTGTTTGTAGTCGATTACGGTCGTGTTTCCTGTATCAAAATGGAGTTCACCGGCGCTTCGCTCACCTCCAGATTGGAACGCGCCATTGAAACCGGCGCCTTGCTCAAAGCGCACGGCGAACGTGTTTTCGGGGTATGCCTGCAGGGTTATCTCTTTTTCGGCAGCGCCAACCAGATGGTCAATCGCGTGCGCGAACAATTGTCGTCGCAGGTGGAATTTGTGCTGATCGATTTCCGTCGCGTGCAGGGCATGGATGCATCGACTTCGCAAAGCTTCATTAAATTGCGCCAGATATGCGAACAGCACGGCATCACGCTGATCATGACCGACATTCCGGATAATGCGCGCCTGCCGATCGAGCGTGCCTGCGAACTTGGCGGCGCAGTGCGCGAATTCGATACACTCGATACTGCGCTGGAATGGATTGAAAATGTTTTACTGGCGAAATCATCGCCCGCACACGGCGCGCCGGACTGGCAACACGGCTTTCGCGAGCATTTCGGCGACGAACATTGGCAGCACCTCTACTCCCGGCTGCAAACCGTCAATCTCGATACCGGCGCCTTGCTGTTCCAGAAAGGGGACACAGGCGACGGCATGTATTTCATCGAGCACGGCCAGGTCAGTATTTCCGTGCCGCTGGACGGCAACGAAAAGGTGCGGCTGCGCGCATTCGGCAGCGGCACCATCGTGGGCGAGATGTCTTTATATACCGGGCAACAGCGCACCGCCGATGTCCGAACCGATAGCCCGACGCGCGTTCACAAACTATCGCTGCAGCATTTGCGCGAACTGGAAACCGATGCACCGGCGGTAGCGATGCAACTGCATAACTATGTGGTCACCATGCTGGCCGGCCGGCTTGCAGCCACTAGCGAGGCTTATCGTTTAGCGTTTTGAGGGCTTGGGTTGCGCCGATCGCTGATCGCTTATTGGGGAGGCTCTTCCAGCCTTTTCCTTTTCATTATTTCGCTTCGCATATTTTCAAACTGCGCATGTACTTCATCTTTTATAAATGCCGGACCAATGCCTGGCGGCACCCATACATTGGGCACCGATTCGCTATGATAAAAAATTCTGGCGCCGCTTCCCTCGGCCTGCAGTCGTGTGCTTGCAGATTCCTTTTTAAGGCTGCCGCTAATTGCATGGGAAAGTATCTCGGTCTCGGGCCTTAACTCAATTTCCCGCACCACTTCGAACGGCATCGACAGAAAACCATAAGAAACTGCGCCGCTTTGGTCTATCTTTATTTTGCCATTGGCTTTTTCGATAACTTTACTGGAGCGCAAGTTGGGTAAAAACTGCGCCATGTGATCATAGTCAGTCAGCACTGCCCAAGCTTCGCTCGGACTCGCGCCTACAAACATATCGACGTCTACGACCAGCATCCCATCATTCTTTTTAACATCGACTGTGAGATCCTGATCACGGGCCGCCTCACCGAATGCGGCAGGCTGACTCAAGATGAATAGTGTCGCCAGCATGGCCATTCGGTGGCGAAATCTCAACATCCGGAGTACTCCCTATCAACATTTTGCGAAAAGCGTGGGGTGCAGGGTAAAGAGAAAATATTACTGCTTCATGACGCCAGGGTGCGGGCGCCGTAGTAATGCAATGCGGGCGTAGCGTTGGATGACTGCGCGCGTTCCCGCCACGCCTGCTATATTGTTTTTCATTCGGCTATTTTGTAATTTGAAGTAAGTATTATCAAGATGTGCAGGCAAGGCGTCGTCGTTCCTGGACGGCCATTCCGCCCGAACAACAGCTCAGTACGATTGGTAAAAATATGCTGCAATCGTTGCTTCGAAATAGCGTTCGAGAACTCGTCGGCACCAGCGGGCCGCCAACGCGATTCCTCGTTCCTGCCGGCGATCCAGGACTATTTGGTCCGGACTCGTTGCCGTGGGAAATTCATGCCGATTTCATCTCCATGATGATAGGCGGCATCAGCTCACTTATCTTGCAGGCGCTGCATCCAGGTGCTTTAGCCGGGATATGGGATCACTCAAGCTTTCGGGAAGATTTAAAAGGCCGCCTTGGAAGAACAGCATTTTTCATTGCCGCTACCACTTACGGCTCAACAGAAATGGCCAATAACGCGATTGAGAGGGTGCTGCAAATTCATCAAAAAGTGACGGGCATCGACGAATTTAACCGTCCCTATTCGGCCAGCGATCCCCATTTGCTGGCCTGGGTGCATTTAACCGAAACCAGCAGCTTTATGCGGGCCTATTTAAGCTATAAAAATCCACTTCTGTCCCAGCACCAGCAAGATCAATATTTTTCTCAAATGACGTTGATCGGGAATCGATTAGGCGCCAAGGATCTGCCGCACTCCCGAACCGAAACCGAGCGATTGATTGAAGGCTACTTTGCAGAACTGCACTATGGACAAAGAGCGAAATCCGTTATTGCGTTACTGGAAAATTTCCCAAGCAAGCCGGCGCAAAAACCTTTCGTTGATTTACTGGTAAAAGCAGGTTTCATGAATTTGCCCGAATGGGTTTTTCCTAAAATAAATCGGAAGCCGCCCAGTAAATTTGAGAATATCGCGATTCATTGCGCCGTTGCTCTGGTTGCGAAACCGCTCAGGATGGCCCTTAAAAACGGCGTAAGAAGTCATGCTCTTAGAAGGGTGCATGGGCAATAATAGGCCTTGAATCTAAACGCAAGCGTTACAACGTGTAGCATAAAACCGATCTTGATTTAGCTGAGAATCCCCCAAGATACGTAACAATAATTTTTCGTTAGAAAGGCAATGAACATGCATATCAACACCCTCCTTCGAGGAATTATCCTGGCCGCGACGATGTTCTGCCTCACCCCGGCCTTTGCCGCGGAAGACGCCACCATGCACGAGGTCTATACGGCTGCACAGGCCGGCAAATTCGACCAAGCGCAAGCAATGATGGACAAAGTTCTGCACGACCATCCGAAGAGTGCGAAGGCGCATTTTGTGGAGTCCGAATTACTGGCAAAACAAGGCCGCTTTACCAATGCCGAAGCCGAATTCAAAACCGCCGAGAGCCTTGCGCCTGGGCTGCCATTTGCGAGCCCTACCTCTGTTGAGCAGCTCCGGGCTCGCCTGGCGGCGGCCCATACAGCTCCCCATTCACGCCCTGCGCCGCAGCAAGCGAGTGCTACGAGTGCTACAGAAGCGCCTGGCCCTGGCATGCCATGGGGCTTCTTGCTTGCCGGCGCGGGCCTGATCGCCTTCATTGTTTTTGCCGTGCGATTCATGAACATGCGCACTGGCGCCAGCATGGGTGGTGGTGGCGCGGGCAGCATGAACGGTTACCGTCCCGGCCAGCCTATGTCGCCATATAGCCCAATGGCGCCTGCGCAGGCGCCAATGATGGGCCCTGCAGCCGGCGGCGGAATGGGTTCAAGCATTTTGGGTGGGCTCGCCACCGGTGCCGCGATGGGCGCCGGAATAGTTGCCGGCGAAGAACTGATGCATCACTTTACCGATGGTAATCGGAGCAGCAATAATATGTTCGACACACCGTATACACCCGACAATCAGCAACTACCCGATAACATGGGCGGGACTGATTTTGGGATTTCCGATTCGGGCTCGTGGGACGATAGTTCCGGTGGCGGTGGTGACGATTGGAGTTAAGTTGATCTCCTGAGTGGCGAATTTTACGACACTCACTCATCCGTGCAAAAACGCGCATCAGATACTGATGCGCGTTTTTTTTGCCCAGTAGGCGCTGCAATTGGGGCGCTCTGTTGACAGGCCGCCGCCAATTTTGATGAAAAATTTGCAACTTGCATGTCGCGGGCCGGTGCTAATATCCAAAGGGAAATCAACTTTTACAGATTCTTTACATTTTTAACTTACATATCAAAGTACAAGAGACATGAGCGCTATTCACCCTGGCAGCACAAGCAATTCTGAAACGCTGGAAAACAGCATTTACGCCAAAGTCGCATGGCGCTTGATGCCTTTCCTGTTCATCTGTTATGTCGCCGCTTACCTCGACCGCGTCAACGTCGGCTTTGCCAAGCTGCAAATGCTGAGCGACCTGAAATTCAGCGAAACCATTTACGGTCTCGGCGCCGGTATCTTCTTTATCGGTTATTTTCTATTTGAAGTACCGAGCAATATCATCATGCATCGCGTCGGCGCCCGTGTCTGGATCGCCCGCATCATGATCACATGGGCGGTGCTGTCGGCCGCCACCATGTTTGTGACCACGCCGGCCATGTTTTATTTGGTCCGCTTTTTACTCGGCGTGGCCGAGGCCGGCTTCTTTCCGGGCATCGTCCTGTATCTGACTTATTGGTTTCCTGCTGCCCGGCGCGGTCGCATGAATGCGCTGTTCATGATCGGCATTCCGATTGCCGGCGTGGTCGGCGGCCCGCTCTCGGGATGGGTCATGACGCACTTTGCCGGCATGCACGGCTGGAATGGCTGGCAATGGCTATTCCTGCTGGAAGCCATTCCATCGGTCGTGCTCGGCCTCCTGACCGTGCTCTATTTGCCGAACAATATCCGCACATCGAAATGGCTGTCCGAGAGCGAAAAAGAGCTGCTGGCTAAAAACATCGCGCAAGACCACGGCACAAACCAATCCGAAACCGTCGCAAGCGCGTTTTCCAATCCTAAAGTCTGGCTGATGGCCGCGATCTATTTCTGCTGCATGATGGGCCTGTACGGCATCAGCTTCTATCTGCCGACGCTGGTGAAGGCCTCCGGCGTCAAGGATGCGCTGGATGTCGGCATGCTGACGGCGATTCCTTATACTTGCGGCGTGATCGCCACCTTGCTGGTTGCGCGCAGCGCCGACCGCATGCGCGAACGCCGCTGGCACTTTGCCATTGCGAGCGCACTGGGCGGCCTCGGTCTGTTTTTGAGTACGGTATATGGCGATAATGTGACGCTGGCGTTATGTGCGCTGTCGCTCGGCACTGCCGGCATGCTGTCGACCATGCCGGTGTTCTGGACTTACCCCAGCGCCATCCTGGGCGGCGTCGCCGCGGCAGCCGGCATCGGCCTGATCAACTCTGTGGGCAATCTTGCCGGCTTCGTCAGTCCATCGATTATCGGCTGGTTGAAAGACGTGACCGGCAGCACCAATGCGGGGATGTATTTCGTTGCGGGGGCGTTGGTACTGGGTGCGGTGTTGGCGTTGCTGCAGCCGCGGGCGTTGGTTAATCGCTAGCGCTAGCGCGAGAGCCGCTGGTTCATGATCGGGGCTTGCTGATACTGGCCACGCCTTGATCAATGTGCTTACGCATTTCTTTCATGTGCGACATTTAGCACATGAAAGTTGAAAAACAATAAATTTGTGCAATAAACTTCACATTTACAGGTGGGGTGTTGCAGAAATCGGCAAGGCGCCGACTTCATCAAGACGCACAACTTCTATCGCCGCCGCGGCAGCCCAGCGCGAATTCAAATATCTGCGTATCGGATTTTCAAGTAAATAATATGAGGTGACGCCCGCACAGAATGCGAGGGAAATAGCATGCCCACTCGACATGCCGTCGCGGTAATGCGCCAGATAAAAAGGCTGTTGCCAAACATAAAGCGAAAAAGACCAGATGCCAAATTTACGCAAAGGTAGAAATGACAATATCGCTTTGATTAGCGGCGGCGCCTCATGCAGCAGATTGACCAGCAAGGCCAATATTCCTACGCCAAAAATCATCGAAAGCGGTAACGGTATCGACCACCAATGCAACCCCAACGCCAAAATTCCCATTAACGGATATACCAGAAACGGCAGCTTGGGTATTTTCCATTTTTGTAGCGCCAACATAAAGAATGCGGAAACGAATATACCGTAGGCAGCAATTTCTGTGTGGTACCACAAGCCAAACTCAAGCTCGCCAAGGTTAAACAAACGCCAGTAAACAATGCTGGTGACTGCCGATACACCGACAAAAAAAATTATCGCCCACAATGGATTGCACCATCGGCGGCGTGCCGCCAGCGCAATCAGCGACAACAAAATATAAGCATGCTCCTCCACCGAGAGCGACCAGATGTGACCGAACGGCATCGCCGCGCGATCACTATCTCCCTGGAAGTAATTGTTGACCAACAAGGTCGCCGCCGCCATCTCACGCCAATTTACGATCATGCCGGTAATCGCCATAACGCAAATCACTATCGTCAGATATATATATAACGCTGGAAATATGCGTGATATTCGGCGTTTGTAAAAAAGCTTTAGCGGTGTGCCGCGCACAAATAATAATTGCGCCATCAGCAAGCCGGACAACACAAAAAACAGGTTGACGCCGACACGACCCAGATTAATTCCGGGTAGCGGAAAAAAATGACCAATCAACAAAAAAAGAATTGCCAAGCCGCGCCATCCGTCTAAATAATCCAAATGTCTGGCGCCCGTGCGCCTCGCAACTTCATGCAGCGATAGTTTGTCGGGTAAATGCATACGTCGGATTTTGCCTAACATTTCCATGGCGATCACCTTTTTATCTCTTTCCTAAAAATAGGCATGGGGCCACGCAAAAAAAAGCCGATGCGATTACTCGCAACGGCTTAATTTCATACACCCTATTCTTCGCCAAACTTTGTTTCCAATATCACACGCTGTCTCAGATCAAGATTTATTTTTCCGGCGCCGCGCGCCAGCCAAACCGGCAAGACCCAAGGCAAGCAAGGCCAAAGAAGCAGGTTCAGGAAGCGCTACCGTATTAGCCGGGTCGGATGTTCGTCCAAGCCAACCGTTGGCGCCCGCTGCTGTCGAACTTGAATCCAACAAAGTGAATTGCCCAGCCACATCGGCGCCGTTGGCTTGAGAGCCCGATGCAAATTCCGCGCAAGCGATGCCCGCTACGCAATCGGCCAGAAAATTGCCATCACCCTTTGCCGGCAAAGTTAAAGCGCTTACATTTTGGAACAGCGTCGTAATCAAGTCGCCAACGACGACACCTGGAACAAATACCCAACTCATCAGCAAGGTCCCATCAGTCAGTCCGCCCAAGGTGTTGCCGACTCTGTCGCTTGGCTTGATACCGCTCGCGCCGGTAAATCCTGGATTAGTTCCGCCATTGGCTGTGGTGTCGTCCAAATAAAAATTAATATGGATGTTACCGTCGCAGTTCGGGCCAACCGTACAGCCGCTGTTAAACAAATTAAAACCACCTCCAGCGGCCGCTGCCGAATCATCTGCAATGCCGTATAGCATGTAAGAAATGGTTTGGTTATTGCCTACTTGTGACCAAAAGACATTTGAAGGATCACCTGCCGCTTGGATGCTCGTTACATAACCACCACCAAACGTGGACTCAATACCGGAGTTGAACTTATCCGCGCCGTTGTCCGCACTGGGGGCGGTGAAACCACTAAATTTTATTTCTACCGGACCGGCGCCATTCATCGAAAAGGTAGGAAGAGCGTGAGCAACACCGGCCGAAAATAATGTTGTCAGCCCTAATATGCTTGATAGCAGGCTTCTTTTAAATTTCATAATATATCTCCAATAAATGTCAAAACAAGTTCTCGGAAAATTCTAAAAATCATCTGGGGTATTCCCTGCCGAGACAAGATAGCAATTGACGTGCCAACAATAAAATAAATCATCTAATCAATCACTTAGAAAATTTTGCCCGCATCTGACAATGCAAATTGACGCCTTCTGTTAAGAATATCGACACTGTTCATTCGCGCCGGCAAGCAGCCGATTGCTACGCATGATTTCAATGCAGCACTTGCAAATCCACGGCCTTGTCCTGGCAAACAATCTGGACGGCAACACAAATGGATCCATCAAAAAATGCGCAAGTGTTGCGTTTTGTGCATTGATGTATAAACAACTGAATTAGCATATTGACAAATTGCTGCGATTGGCTGAGCTTACCGATAGTTGAAAAAAATTTATCAACAGTTGGTGTAAAACGAAGCACATATTTTCTGTCTGCATCCAGTTACTACATCGAAAATTTGTGCGTGCCCCGGGCTTTTCAGCCGTTATCAAAAGCAGCGCTACTCCAAATAAAAAAAATGCGTTATTTCAAATCTGAACTTATTGATACCAAGCCGGACCTTCTGCAAAATAGCTACTATTTGCGTTATCAGGTCTATTGTATGGAGCGGAGTTTTCTTCCCAAAGACGACTATCCTGAGCAGTTCGAAACCGACAAATTTGATCCTTACTCTTTCCACCTCGGCGCAGTCAATTTGCAGGACAGTCTGGTCGGTACCTCTCGCTTGGTGCGGCCAAGCGGATTGGGCTTGCCGATGTACGATGCATGCCAACTTTTTCCTGATGCAAAACAGCGTCTCAAGTCGGTAAGCAACGTGGCGGAAGTCTCTCGCCTTTGCGTCAGTCGCAATTACCGCAGACGTTCCAATGATGGTTATTTTGGCGAACCGCAGCTAGACATTAACGGGCAGCCAGAGGTTCAAGTGGCGGTTGAACATCGTGGCAATCCTTTGCTGGTCGTCAGTCTTTACAAAGCGATATACCAGACGTCCAAACGCGCCGGAATTACGCATTTACTGGCCGCCACCGAAAAATCCTTGCAGCGACTTTTGTCTCGCTATCGGTTTCCGTTTTATGCGATAGGGCCCGAGGTGGATTACTTCGGTCCGGTTACTCCCTATCTTCTGGATTTGAGCGAACTCGACAAAATACTGATCTCGAATCAATCGCCGATATTGGAAGAATTTCTGGAAGGACTGGAGCAAGAGTTTTGGCCAGCCGAATATCAGCCGCATTAATAAGCCGCATTTCCGCATTAATAAGCCTCATTAATAAGCCTCAATAATGGATAACTAAAATGAAACCTTTTGCGTCTGAAAGTGATAAAGAAGAGCGGCGCGAGATGCTCGGTTTTTTACGTAATACATCGCCCGCGCAAATGGCGGAAATGGCGATAGAAGCGGCGATAGCGGCCTTTCAGCGCGCGGCCAAACGCGTCCCGGCCTATAGGGAACTGCTGACTGAAGCAGGAGTGGACTATCAGGAAATCACCAATATTGAAGCTTTTGTCAAATATGCGCCGCTGCTCAATAAGGATAATACTTTTGTTCGCTTCTCTATCCACGAGCTTTGCCTGGACGGCAACCTGGACGGTGTCAGGTCGATGCTCACCAGCTCCGGGTACTCCGGAAAATTTTGTTTCGGCGTAAACACGGCGGATAACCTGGCGCGATCATCCAAGTCCATCGATCTGGGCTTACAGTATATTTTCGATGTGGACAATCGAAGTACGCTGCTCATCAATGGATTGCCCATGGGTGTCAAGGTCAATACCAAGGCAACCGTTCTTGCCGAAACCAGCGTGCGGGACGACATGATCTATGCCCTCGTTAAAAAATTCGCGCCCGAATTCGAGCAAATCATCATCGTCGGCGAAGGCTCGTTCATAAAAAAGGTCATCGAAGATGGCCAGGAATATCACGGCATAGATTGGAAGGCGCTCCGGGTCCATATTATTACGGGCGAGGAAGGCATTGCTGAAAACTACCGGACCTATATCGGCGACATTATTGGCGCCGACTTTGACGATCCTAACGGCAAGATCGTCATGTCTTCCATGGGAGTAGCAGAACTGGACCTGAATATTTTCCACGAAACGCGGGAAACAGTAAGCATCAGGCGTATGGC
This sequence comes from Herbaspirillum sp., assembly GCA_028291765.1. GTDB lineage: Bacteria > Pseudomonadota > Gammaproteobacteria > Burkholderiales > Burkholderiaceae_D > Herbaspirillum. The sequence continues at coordinate 16,502 of JAQGNR010000077.1, read as the reverse complement.
GCATGCGGATCCCGATTTTCGCGCAAAATTGTTCGGCCCGAATACGGGCGGCTGCTGCCCGATGTTTTTCATTTACTATCCGCATCGCTGCTTGGTCGAGGAGCTGCCTGCCACCGATGAATACAATGAGTTAGTCATTTCGATGCTCAGCGAAGAAATGAAAATTCCGCTCCTGCGTTATCGATCCGGCGACTACGGCAAGATATTCACCTATAGCGAAGTGTCCGACATACTTCAGAAAACGAAAAACCCTCGGCAACCTGATTTGAAATTACCTTTTGTCGCGGTGTCCGGCAGGGGTAAATTCTTGCCCACTGCTCAGGGAAAATTATATCCAGAGGCCGTCAAGGAGGCGATTTATGCCGACCCTCGTTTCGCTGTTCTGCTAACCGGAAATTTTCATTTATCAAATGATGACGGCGCAGCATTGATAGAGTTTCAGCTACGTAAAGAGCACAACATTTATCCCGGTGCAGCGGAACAATTTCTCGCGCATTTGCGTGACTATAGCGAGGCTAAACCACGCGTCGTTTTCCACGAGTATTCAACATTTCAGTATGCGATGGAAATCGATTGGGAGCGCAAATTCAATTATCTTTAAATCTTGCCCCCGCGGCGTAATGGCATTGTTCAGTTACGAAAATTTTTAGGATCGTGATTGCCTCTTCGATCAGGCCGCCGTGGCCTTCCCCAAGTCGATAGGGCCTTTTACGACTTGGGGAAGGCCACGGCGGCCCAAGGCAAAGCGCTGAGCTAAGGGGCAATCTCCGAAAAAACCCCGGATAACCGGCCGCCAACAATATTCCGCATACCTAGTTGCGTAGCGCTTGCTTTCCGCCAGTAACTGTATAAAAATACAGCCTGTGATTACAACCAGCGCTCGCTACCGCAGCGCAATCGCCATGCTAAAACTAACCGCGCGCCAAGAACAAATCCTCAATCTGATTCGGGACGCCATAGAAAACACCGGTTTCCCGCCGACCCGCGCCGAAATTGCGACAGAACTGGGATTTCGCTCTGCCAATGCGGCGGAAGAACATTTACAGGCCTTGGCGCGCAAAGGCGCGATTGAAATCTCCCCCGGCACCTCGCGCGGCATCCGCCTGCGCGACATGGGGCACGAGCGGCAACCCGGCATTTTCGGTGCGCGTCAGATGGCTTTGCCTCATGCATCGTTAATGCAACTGCCGCTGATCGGCCGCGTCGCAGCCGGCTCGCCGATCCTGGCCGAAGAACATGTCGATGCCAGTTATAACGTCGATGCTGCGCTGTTTTCCGCCAAACCCGACTATCTGCTGAAGGTGCGCGGCATGTCGATGCGCGACGCCGGCATTCTCGACGGCGATTTGCTGGCGGTCAAAAAGACCGATGCGGCGCGCAACGGCCAAATCGTGGTGGCGCGCCTGGGCGATGAAGTCACGGTGAAACGTTATAAGAAAACCGGCAGCGTCATCGAATTGCTCCCTGAAAACCCCGATTTCCAGACCATACGCGTCGATGGCGGCAGCGGCGAATTCGCACTGGAAGGCCTGGCTGTGGGTCTGGTGCGCAGCTGGAACTAGCACTAGCACTGAAATTATCCAAATCAAGAGAACAAGCCCGCCGATGTGCGGGCTTTTTTCTTGTTTGTTCCACGGATAGCTTTAAAGAAATATCACTACACTGCCTGCTGATTGTAGATTCCATAAGTTCGTGTATCTATTCCATTGATCGATCATTTTGAGGAAATCCCGATGGCAAAGCGCGGTGGCAAGCCTGCGATAAAGGCAAAAACCATTATCCATAACAATAAACCGCGCATTGAAGATCTTCTTGCCATTCGCAAAGCATTGGATCTGGTCGTCGAACGCCGCTTCGATGAAGCGAGAAAAACGTGCCTCACAGTCCTTCAGCACGCACCCAATCTGACTTTCGCCAATCACGCCATGGGCTTGGTAGAAAGCACAGTGGGAGACTACCCGGCGGCAGAAGGCTGGCTGCGCAAAGCGCTACAGTTCGATCGGAAAAATGCCGAATACTTGACCAACTTGGGCACCGCACTACTGCGCCAGGACAAAATCGACGAGGCAATAAAACAGTTTGAAGCGGCGATTGCCGAATCGCCCGAACATGGTCCGGCGCGGATCGGGCTGGCCGACGCATTGCACGAAAAGAACGATCCCGACGCCTCCGTGGCCTATTTTGAAGATGCCGTCCGGCGCGAACCGGATGCCCCCGGCCCGCTGACCCATCTGGGCAAGGCATTGATCGATGCCGGCCGCCATAAGGAAGCGGTCGAGACACTGTTCAAGGCGATGGCCATACAGATCAACTATGCCCCGGCGCATACCAATCTGGGGATCGCCTTTCAGGCCATGGGCATGATGGATCAATCGATTCAAAGCCATATCACTTCACAGATGCTCGATGGCGAGAACATCTATGCCATGAACAAATTGGCTGATGCCTACAATAAACAGCGCGACTTCGAGAAAGCCCACGAAATTTACCGGCGCGTCATCGAACTGGCGCCGAACGATCCCAACAGTCATCTGAAACTCGGCTCCATGATGTATTCACAAGATGAAAGCCGCTACGATGAAGCGATGGCGCTGTTCCGGCACGCGCTGATGCTTAATCCCGATCTGCCCATGACCCATAACAATATCGGCGCGACCATGTATGGCCATGGCCTGATCGACGAGGGCATCGCCGCCATGGAACGCGCCATTGCCTTGCGGCCCAATTACAAGATGGTGCGCCACAACCTAGCGCTGGGACAGTTACTGAAAGGCAGATACAAGGAAGGCTGGGAAAATCACGAAGTGCGTCTGACGCTGGCCGAACGCCAGGCAGTCTATGTATTAGTGCACAAGCTGTTCAAAATTATTCCAAAATGGGACGGCAAATCGCCGCTGCAGGGTAAATCCCTGCTCTTGATGCACGAACAAGGCTTCGGCGACACCATTCAATTCGTCCGCTACGTCAAGATTCTGCTGGAACAAGGCGTCCACGTCGCAGTACATGTCGTGGATGGACTGGAACGCTTATTCCGCACCCTGCCGCCGCAAGTCAAACTGGTCCGGCATTCAGATAAGCTGCCGAATTGCGACATCTCCTACTTATTGATGAGTTTGCCGCATGCGCTAGGCACCGATACGGTGGAGCAGATTCCAGCCTATCCGTCGTATCTGAGCGCAAATGACAACGATATCTTCAAATGGCAGTTGTTTTTGCAGCAAAAAGCCATTGTGGCCAATCCCAAGCTGCGCGTCGGCCTGGTATGGGCAGGCAATCCGGATCACGGCAGCGACCATAAGCGTTCGATTCCGCTCGAAACCATGGCATCGCTGCTCGATCTTAAGGATATTCAATTTGTTTCCCTTCAAAAAGGCGGCAAGCCCGGTGATCTGGAGCGGCTTGAAAACGACTTCAAGATTATCAACGCCGGTCAGGAATGCGCCGATTTTGCCGATACTGCCGCCGTCATCGCCAATCTCGACCTGGTGATCAGCGTCGACACATCGGTGGTCCATCTGGCCGGTGCGCTGGGTGCGCCGACCTGGACATTGGTGGCTTTCACACCCGATTGGCGCTGGCTGCAAGATCGCGAGGACTCGCCCTGGTATCCATCCATGCGCCTGTTCCGCCAGAAAACCCGAGGCGATTGGCCTGGCGTCGTCGCTACTATAAAAGCGGAATTGCAAAAAATGCTGGATGCAAAATAAGTTTCCAAAAGGAAATAAAGAAGGGAAATATTACCAGAACAAGTTTCCCGCTAAAGTTTTCTCAATTGAGGTCGATAGAGTACCTGCTTGCAACTTAATGCAGCGCGTAGTTTCCGCATCGGAAGATGCTGATAAAAATTATTTTTGGAAATACCCTAAATTTTTATCAGGACCGTCCGATAAATAAGTAACAGCGGTTTGAATGCCTAAGCCTTCTAGGTGGCGGACCAAAGTTATGGCACTGAAACGCAGGTCTATCGGCCTCATACCTTAGGAGAAATACCATGGCATCAATCATTAACACCAACATCCCGTCACTGGATACCCAAAATAATTTGAGCAAGTCTCAAATGTCATTGGCAACTTCGATCCAACGTCTGTCGTCTGGCTTGCGCATCAACAGCGCCGCGGATGATGCTGCTGGTTTGTCGATCGCCAATCGTATGAATTCGCAGATTCAAGGTCTGACAGTTGCACAACGTAACGCCAACGACGGCATTTCGCTGGCGCAAACCGCTGAAGGCGCTTTGTCATCCGTCACCGATGACTTGCAACGTATGCGTTCATTGGCTGTGCAAGCTAGTAACGGCGCCAACACCGTACAAGACCGTACGACAATGAACAACGAATACAAGCAAGTCGCTGCTGAAGTTTTCCGCGTCTTGAACGGCACCACATTCAACGGCCAGAATTTGTTTACTGGCGTTGGTACAGGCGCATCGGCCGGTGTCGCATCGGGCGACAATGCTGCTTCCGCTGCGCTGTCGCTGGTGTTCCAGGTCGGCTCCAACGTGACCAACAACAAACTGAACGATCAAATCAGCATTTCGCTAAGCGATCTGTCGAACAACGCAAACTTGGCCGCTGTGCTGGGAACAACCGCTGGCCTGATCGGCGGCACCCAGACATCCGCCGCTGCAACGGCAATTACAACCGCGCAAGGTACGCTGACTTCAGCACAAGCTGCTCTGGACACATTGTTCTCCAGCGCTTCGACCATGTCGTCTTCTGCCCTGGCATCATCGGCTAAAATCCTGCAAGCGTCTATCGATAGCGCGCAGTTGTCCCTGGACGCTGCGATTGCCAATCCTAATGCGCAAACCGATGCGCAAAAGCAAATCCAGAATCTGGATCAAGCGATTGCCACGATCTCAGCGGCCAACTCCCAGTTCGGTGCGGTACAAAACCGGTTCACGGCGGTTATCGCCAACAGCCAGGTGTCATCCGAAAATCTGACAGCATCGATGAGTCGTATTATGGATACCAACTTCGCATCGGAAACAGCGAATCTGAGCCGAGCTCAAATTCTGCAACAAGCTGGTACAGCGATGTTGGCGCAAGCTAACTCGGCGCCAAACGGCGTGCTGGCCTTGCTCCGATAATCCGGCATAATTGGCAGTAATATGAGTAGCAGGTAGTACTATGCGGAGAGTATTTTGAATACTCTCCGCATATTCATACTAATAAGGGGTTATACAATGTCTATCTCTCCCATCAATGCAGCATCAGTACCACCGGATCCATCGGTAGTTGGCCAAGCCACACCGGAAACAAATCCAGGCGTATCGTCCGGCAGCCCAACGGCCGCGCCGGCAGTGCAAGCCAGCGGCGCCGGCAGCAGCAGCGGTACCACGGCGGCGGTCAGCAGCGCCGATGCAGCCAAGGCCGCGGACGCCCTGCAAAATTCAGTAGCATTCCGCACTTCGGGCCTGAGCTTTTCGACAGATAAAGAAAGCGGTCTCTCCGTAGTCACCGTCACCGACAGCAAGACAGGCGACGTCATTCGCAAGATTCCGACTGATGAAGCGCTGGCCATAACGCATGCGATTGACAATGAATTGCGCGGCAATCTGATCAACCAGAAGGCTTGATCATTGCCATAGTTGTTGTAATATCCGTACGGCGCGCGGCGGGTTTAATCTTCAGCGTGACGTCGGAGGTAATACCTATTTGCCGAGCGATGTCAGGTTGTGCTGGTCGTTGCGCCTTTCTGTGCTTTTAGCTACCCCAGACCGCCTACTCTGCAAATTGTGATTTGATCGCTTCAGGAGAACAAAAATGTCGACAACAGCACCACTGACAAGCACCGTAGGCGCCATCGACGTAACGGCCTTAGTCTCCTCGCTCATGGCGAACGAAGCCAAGTCCTTAACCCCGCTGACCAACGCCGCCGCCAGTTACAATGCACAGCTGTCGGCTTACAGTTCCGTGAGCAGCGCGCTGAGCACCTTCCAAACCACGCTCGCCCAACTTAACTCAGCTGCATTCAGCGCGCAAAGCGCGACCATCGCCAACAGCGGCACTGGCACCGGCATAACTACTTCGGCATTTACCGCAACGGTCAATTCGACGGCCAACATCTCACCCAAATCCCAGATCATCCAATCGGCCGGGATGGATCCCGCCACGACCTTTGCCGCCGGCGACTCGATCGCCATCAAACTCGGCAGCAATACGCCGACCTTTATTACCCTAAGCAGCACGACGACATTATCCGGTCTGGTCAGCGCGATCAATAGCGCCCAACCGAATGTCGGCGCCAGCATCGTGACCGATGGCAGCGGCAGCCATCTGGTACTGCAGGCAGCTACCTCGGGCAGCGCCAACACGATCCAGATCAGCAGTAACGGCAGCTTGTCGGCATTTGGCTACAATCCGGCCGCCGGCGCTCCCAGCACGATGACGCAAACGCAGGCGCCGCAAGATCAGGTCGCCGCCATCTCCGGCAATTACAACATCGCCGTGACCTCGCTGGCAGCATCGGCCAAAATAAAATCGGCCGCCTTTCCCGACGGCACGACGACTTTTAACAACGGTATTCTGGCGATCAAAACCGGCACTGGCACCACCACCCTTATCCAGCCGACCAACAATACATTGACCGGCATCCGCGATGCGATCAATAACAGCACCGCCGGCGTCAACGCGACCATCGTCGATGACGGCACCTCGTCGCACCTGGTATTGACCGCCAACAATGCCGGCGCAACCAACACCATCACCGTCACCGGCACCGGCGATTTCGGCTCACTAAGCACCGGCTCCTGGACTAACAGCAGCGGAACGGTGGTGCCCAGCACGATGACTGTGCAGCAGGCGCCACAGGATGCCGTCGTTATTGTGGACGGCGTGTCCATTACCAGTCAGAGCAACACCATCACCAATGCCATCAACGGTGTAACGCTCAATCTCAATTCCGTGACCGCCACGAACGATAACTACAGCCTGGCGGTTGCCAACAACCCCAGCGGGGTGCAAAGCACGGCGCAGTCTTTTGTCAACGCTTACAATGCATTGATCGGCGTTTTGGGTCCGCTGACTTCCTTCAATGCCACCACGAAAGCCGCCGGTGCATTGCAGGGCGACTCGACCATCAACACCATCAAGAACCAGATACTCAACACTATAATTAAGCCGGTCACCGATGGCGGCCCACTGCAAACGCTCAACGACGTCGGCATTTCAGTGCAAAAAGACGGCACGCTGGCACTGGATACGACCAAGCTGACCACCGCCACGACCAACAGCTTCAGCGCTATTTCAGCGTTGTTCAACTCTCCCTCAGACGGTGTCGTTACCTCGCTCAATACCCTGCTCACCAGCATGTTGGCCCCTACCACCGGTATCGTGGCCGGCCGCACTGCCGGCATCCAGGCCAGCCTGAACAGCAACACCGCCAATCAAACCCAAATGCAGGCCCAACTGACCGCAGATCAGGCCATGTACACAGCCCAGTTCAATGCACTCAATGTCTCGTTGACCACCATGCAGAGTACGCAGGCGCAACTGACATCTGAATTGGCCGGTTTGACCACCAGCTAATTAATCCATACCCGGCTTTACCCGCTTAGGAGAACGATCATGTTTGGATCACCATCACGTGGCGCCAATGCTTACGCAAATGTGGCGATGGAAACCGGCGTTACCGCCGCGACGCCGCACAAATTGACGTTGATGCTGATGGACGGCGCTTCGATTGCGATCGTCCTCGCGATCAAGCATATGCAGGAACGCAATATTATAGAAAAAGGCCGCAAGATCACCCAAGCCATTCTGATCATCGATAACGGCCTGCGCGCCAGCCTGAACCATAAAGTCGGCGGCGGCGAGATTGCCGGCAATCTGGACGCGCTTTACAGTTACATGAGCCGCACCCTGTTCTCGGCCAACGTCACCAACAAGCCGGAACTGCTTGAAGAAGTGCACGGCTTGTTGAGTCAGATCAAGGAAGCCTGGGAAGCGATCGATCCCGATCGCAGCGGCAATGCGGCAAATCCGGCAAGCAATGCGCAAAACTTCCACGCCAGCCAGCACTTTGCAAAGATATAACGATGGACGCCTCTGTCGATACGCTGCCAATTTATGAAAACATGGCGCTCATCAGCGCCCAGATGCTGGATGCCGCCCGCAACGGCAACTGGGATCTGCTCACGTTGCTGGAAAGCCGCAGCGCATACTACCTGCAACAATTGAAGCTGAACGGCACCGACATCAACAGCGGCGCGATCGAAACCAGGATCGATAACAGCAACGATGCATTGCGCGAGCGCAAAGTGGCGATTATCAAGAAAATTCTGGCCGACGACCGCGATATTCGCAGTCTGACCGAACCGCGCGTAACCGAACTGGCCCAGCTGATCTCAAATACAAGTAATGAGCGCAAACTTCTGCGGGCATACGGTGTAAGCAAAGAAGGTTGAAGCGATGCTTCCCGGGGCCGATCTAGGGACGCTCGTTCATCCTGTTACCAGCGTTGATCCGGCCCCCGCAGCGCTGGCGGCAACCGACCCGCGGCTGGCAACAATTAGCCGCCTCGATCAATTCGCAATCGGCCAGCAAATCCAGGCCAAAGTCGTCTCGCTCTTCCAGGATGGCTCGGCCCTGGTCAAAATCGGTGAAACTGCGGCCCGCATGGTGCTGCCGGCCAATGCCCGCGCGGGCGCTTCGATACTACTGACCGTCACATCAAAAGATCCACGTCCCACCTTCTCGATGCAAGTCGAGCCCGAGTCGAGCCAGGAAGAATCAACCGCTGGACTCGGCGCCGCAGTCCGCCCGCCCATTGGTGGCAACATCGGCAACGCCGGCAACCCCGGCGGCCCCAGCCTGGCGCAGACCGAACTTGGCGTCAGCGGCCCCGCCCTGCGCGGTGCCGGCTCGGCTGCTGCGGCCGGCGGCATCGCAAATGCACCCAGTGCGCCACCGGGCGCGCCGCCCCTGCCCAGCAGCGTCAATATCACGCTCAGTACTGCCGGCCAGTTGATCAACAATTTGCTGCAGGCACAGCCGAGCGGCAATCCGGCCGTCATCGCCCCCCGCACCCCGGCGCTGACTGGCCCGCCCACCATGCCGACACCGCAAATCGCCAATGCCTTGCAAAACAGCGTCAGCCTCAGCGGCGCTTTTTACGAATCGCACGTCGCCCAGTGGGTCGATGGCACGCGCGCCCTGGCCGATCTGCAACGCGAGCCGCAAGCGCAGATCGGCCACGCCATCGACAACACGGCATTACTGACGCGCCCCAATGCAGCCAGTACGGAAATAGGCAATATCGTCAATGTCCAATTGAACACGCTCGACCAACAGCGTATTACGTGGCAGGGCGAAGTCTGGCCGGGACAACACATGCAATGGGACATCGCGCGCGACAACAGCCAGCAAACACCGCGACCCGATGGTCAGGAAGCCCAACCCTCATGGCAAAGCGTGGTGCGTTTCAATTTTGAGCATCTGGGTACGGTGGCGGCCTCGATCCGGCTGGTCGGCAATCAGATCCACATGCAGATCCGCACCAACAACGAAAGCACCACCAACGCCCTGCGTTCGCACGGCAGCGAGCTGGTCGATTCGATGGCCGCCGCCGGCTCGTCACTGGATTCCCTGATCGTCAAACGAGAAGGGCCGGGCTGAGCCATGCAGCAGAATAAACCCATGCAAAATGCCGTCGCGCTGGCCTATCTGGCCGGCCAAAGCGCCCCCAAAGTAGTCGCAAAAGGCAGTGGCCTGATTGCCGAAGAAATCATCTCGCGCGCCAGGGAACATGGCGTTTTTGTGCATGAGTCCAAGGAATTGGTATCTTTATTGATGCAAGTCGACCTGGATCAGCAAATACCGCCAGCTTTATACCGTGCGGTGGCTGAGTTATTAGCGTGGCTTTACCGCATAGAGAACATGCATTCGCAAGAGCAGTGATGTATCATACGGCACACAATTCTTTACAAAAAGTCACTAAATCAAGCTAGCGCAGAATTCCTATTCCAAGATGCTCAACGACGACGACCACTCAGACGACAATCCTTTCCGGGTAAGCTCCCGGCGCGAAATCGTATCCCTACTCAACAGTATGATGGATCGAAATCAACTCCTCAGCCTGATGATCAAAGGCGGCTCTGAGTCTGTCATTACGTCCATTCTGGAAGTTGACGAAGATAACAACGCACTTATCATGGACTCGGCGCCAAGCGCCGTCCTGAACGAACACATACTTGAAAGCACGAAAATAGCGTTCGAAGCGCTCTACAACAGTATCCGGATCACTTTTGCGGCCGACCGCGCCGATAGCACCGAATACGATGGCCGGGCAGCGCTGAGCGTACCGATCCCTGCCAGCCTGATCCGCCTGCAGCGCCGCGAATATTTTCGCATTGCCACGCAGATGGCCAAACCGATCAAATGCACCATCAATGTGACGCGCGAAGACGGCGTCGTCATGCCTATCGTCACCATGCTCTACAACATCAGCGCCGGCGGCATCGGCCTGACCGACGACAAATGTATTCTGGACGGCTCGCTTGGCACCATCTATGAAAATTGCATACTGGATCTGAGCGACGGTCCGGTTATTCCGATCAAGCTTGCCGTGCGCGGCTTCAAGGAAGTCAAGCTGACCACCGGCAAGACAGTCAACCGCTACGGCTGCGAATTTGTCGATATCGGGCGCGGCGCACTGGGTGCGATCCAGCGCTTCATCACTAAAGCCGAACGCGAGCAGAACGCCAAGGCCGCTGGCATGCTATAGCAGGCTGCTGCAATCACCACCCGGTGAGCATTGCAGCCCCGGCACAGTGCACAGTGTGCATTGCGCACCCAAGAAAAAAGGCTGAAAAAAAGGCTAAAAAAAAAGGCTGATTCTCATCAGCCTTTTCCTTTTTCTTCTTCTTTTTGTCACAACCGGAGGCATTTAGCATGCCCTTCCCCTTTCCACACCCCGCGCCCCTACTACACCTGCATATTCATAATCTCGGTATAAGCCGTCACCAGCTTGTTGCGCACCTGAATTGTGGTCTGTAATGCAATGTTGGCTTTTTGTCCAGCAATCATAGCGTCCGACAAACTGACGCTATTGTCGCCCAACGTGTAGGCTTTCGATAGCTGACTGGCCTGCCCCTGCAGCGTACTAACGCCATCCAGCGTCGATTTCAGGACGCTGGCAAAGTCCGTTCTCGGCGCCGCAGTTTCGCTTGCTTGCGCGGCGTCCTCGGTGGGCGCCACACTACCGCTGGCGCGCGCCGCGGCCGCCTTCAATTGCGCCACCATGGCCTCGATTTTACTGGTGTCGATTACACCGCTGATGCCGCCCGACCCGGTTTCCACGTTCTTCCCCCTTGAATTCACGCTGCGGCCCATTCCATTACTACAGCCGCAATTCCGACGTGTGTAATTTATCACGGCGCCCCTGCCCGGACGAGCTAATTAGCGATGGAATCATCACTCTATTCGGCTGATTAAATCCGGCCCGACAACGGACAATCCAGAATACGGCTATAAATATTTTGGACGAGGAATCAGTGAAGCAAATCAACATTTACCGTCACATACAGAGAGAAGCATCATGGCGGTAGCTGACGGTGTATTGGACAAACCGCCGGAAACCGAGGCGCAGGAGGCGGTAACGCCCCCCCCGCCGCCCATGGCGCCGAACCCCATCACTGAATTTCTCGGATCAAAGCAGGGGCAACGCATTTTACTGGGGGTCGCTGCGGCCGCCGTGATCGCGATTATGGCCGGCATCTGGATGTGGAGCCAGAAAGTCGAGTATCGCGTACTTTTTTCCAATTTTTCCGATCGTGACGGCGGCGCTATCGTCGCATCTTTGCAACAGATGAACGTGCCTTATCAATTTTCCGATAGCGGCGTCGCCATTCTGGTGCCTGAAACAGTAGTGCACGAAACGCGCCTGAAACTGGCTGCGCAAGGATTGCCGAAAGGCGGCAATGTCGGTTTCGAGCTGATGGAAAATCAAAAGCTCGGCATTTCGCAATTTCTGGAACAGGTCAATTTTCAGCGCGCGCTGGAGGGCGAGCTGGCCCGTTCGATCGAATCGCTGGACTCTGTGGCCGGCGCCCGCGTCCATCTGGCCTTGCCGAAATCCTCCGTATTCGTGCGCGATCAGCAAAAACCGACCGCTTCGGTCATCCTCAACCTGCGTGCCGGCCGTATTCTCGACAACGAACAAGTCAGCGCGATCGTGCATCTGGTGGCCGCCAGCGTGCCGGAACTGCCGACTAAAAACGTCACCGTCATCGATCAAAACGGCAATCTGCTCTCGTCCGACGCCAAAAAATCCAATAGTTCCGGTCTCGATCCGACCCAGTTGAAATACGTGCAGGACGTGCAGCAGGATATCGTCAAACGCGTGGAATCGATCATCAGCCCAATCGTCGGCAGCGGCAATGTGCGCGCCGAAGCCACTGCCGATATCGATTTCTCCCACACCGAACAGGCGGCCGAAGTCTACAAGCCGAATCAGGCCCCGAACACCGCCGCGATCCGCAGCCAGCAAAGCGCCGAAACCTCCAACGGCAGCGGCTTGTCCCCGAACGGCATACCGGGTGCGCTGAGCAATCAGCCGCCGGGACCGGCAACCGCACCGCTGACGCAAGCCACGCCAGGGGGCGCCGCGAGCACTGTCCCGGCCGCCACCTCGACGGCCTTGCAGAAAGACTCGACCACCAACTACGAAGTCGATAAAACCGTCAGCTACGTACAACAACCGATGGTAGGCGTAAGGCGCCTGACGGTGGCCGTGGTAATCAATTACAAACGCGTCTATGCCGCCAACGGCCAGTCCAGCATGAAACCGCTGACCGACGCCGAAAGAACGCAAATTACCGAACTGGTGCGCGAGGCGATGGGCTATAACAAAGACCGCGGCGATTCGCTCAACGTGGTCAATACGCTGTTCAACAGCGAACCGGCGGAAATGGTCCAGCCGTTGTGGAAACAACCGAACATGATTTCCCTGGCATTGCTGATCGCCAAATACGTGCTGCTGTTCATTGTTCTGATGATTCTGTACTTCCGCATGTTGCGTCCGATCATCTGGAAACTGACCGGCAAAACCGAGCGCGACGCCAAAGCCAAAGCCGACGCGGCCGCTGCCGCCGCAGCCAAACAGGCGGCCAAGGAAGAGGCAGAACGGATCGCCAACGATCCGGACGCCATCGTGGAATTGTCCGGCGAAGGCGAACCGGATTTCATCCCGGTCCTGTCGTACAAGGAAACCCTGGAAATTGCCAAATCAATGGCCAAACGCGATCCGAAACTGGTCGCCAGCGTAATCAAAGGATGGGTCAATAATGAGTGGTAGCGACGGCGTTCAAAAAGGCGCCATCCTGATGCTTGCGCTAGGTGAGGATGAAGCGGCCGAAGTACTCAAGCATCTCGGCCCGCGCGAAGTGCAAAAGCTGGGTGCGGCGATGACGGCCCTGAAAGGGGTCAGCAACGAGCTGCTGGCCGAAGTGCTGGATGAATTCATGGAGAAATCCGGCCGCGCCTCATCGCTGGGCCTGGATTCCGACGAATACATCCGCAGCGTGCTGACCAAGGCGCTGGGCGACGACAAGGCCTCCTCGCTGCTCAATCGCATTCTGGGCGGACGCGACGCCAGCGGCATCGAAAGCCTGAAGTGGATGGATGCGCAATCGGTGGGCGAGCTGATCCGCAATGAACACCCGCAAATTATCGCCACCATTCTGGTCCACCTGGAGCGCTATCACGCATGCGACATCATCAATACCTTTTCGGAGCGCCTGCGCAACGACGTGGTATTGCGTATCGCCACACTGGACGGCGTGCAGCCGGCCGCCTTGCGCGAACTCAACGATGTGCTGACCAAACTGCTGACCGGCAACGAAAGCCTGAAGAAACAGCAAATGGGCGGCATCCGCGCCGCGGCTGAAATTCTCAACTTCCTGAGCGGCGAAATCGAAACCTCCGTGATGAACAATCTGCGCGCCTACGATGAAGACATGGCGCAAAAGATCATGGACGAAATGTTCGTCTTCGAAAACATTCTCGAAATCGACGGCCGCGGCATTCAAATGCTGTTGCGCGAAGTACAGTCGGAATCGCTGATCATTGCACTCAAGGGCGCATCACAGGACCTGCGCGAAAAAATCTTCAGCAATATGTCGCAGCGCGCGGCCGAAATGATGCGCGAAGATCTGGAATCCAAAGGACCGGTGCGGCTGTCCGAAGTCGATGCCCAGCAAAAAGCGATTCTGCAAATCGTGCGCCGCCTGTCCGACGAAGGCGAAATCGTGCTGGGCGCGAAAGGCGACGATGCCTTCGTTTAAGCCCCCTTTTGCGCGCCTCTCGCGGCGCTTGGCGAAATGAATTCCAAACGCCTCCCCAAAGAATTGATGACGCCTTATCAGCGCTGGGAAATGGCGTCCTTCGACGAACAGGGCCGCGGTGTGGACGTGCCTGAAATCGAGCCGGCAGAAACGATTCCCGTGCCGCTCGTGACCGAAGAAGAACTGGCGGCAATCCGCGCCCAGGCGCATGAAGAAGCCTATGCCGCAGGGTTAAAGCAAGGGCACGACGCCGGCTACGCGGCGGGCGCGCGCAGCGCCTTCGAAGTAGGCATGCAAGACAATACCGTCGTGTTGCAGCAACTGCGCGAAATCGCCGTCAGTTTCGCCACCGAGGTTGCCGCCAGCGGCGAAACGATCGCGCCGCAATTGCTGGACCTGGCCTTGGACATCGCCAAAGCCATGCTCAAAACGGCCTTGCCGATCCGTCCGGAACTGGTCTTGCCGATTGTCAGCGCCACCATGCATGCCCTGCCCGGCCTGCAATTGCCGGCTACGCTGAGCCTGCATCCCGACGACGCCGAACTGGTGCGCAAACATATCGGCGAAGACCTCAGCGCCAACGGCTGGCTGATCGCCGCCAATGAAGATATCGAGCGCGGCAGTTGCCGCGTCGACAATGCCGCCAACCTGATCGACGGCAGCAGCGCGACCCGTTGGCGCCGTATCGCCGCCTCGCTCAGCAAAGAATCCGACTGGCTCGCGCCCGGCACATGATTTCCCCCGTCCCATCCCATACCGGCCACTGGCAAGCCTACCTGCACAACTGCAAGGAGCTGGTGGCGATGGCCGACTCCGTGCAAATCTGCGGTCGGGTCACCCGCGTAGCCGGCCTGGTGATGGAAGCCGTCGGTCTCAAACTGGCTGTCGGCAGCCCCTGCTCGGTACCGCTGCCGAGCGGTAAGCTGATCGAAGCCGAAGTGGTGGGCTTTCAAAATGACCGCTTGTTTTTAATGCCGCAAAGCGACGTCGAAGGCATCGTTCCCGGCACGCCGGTGTTCCCGGTGGACATCATCAAAGCGCCGCCGCGCACCGGCCCCAGCCTGCGCGCCGGCGAACGCCGCAGCGCCGACCAGAGCCGGCGGCTGCCGGTCGGTCCTGAATTACTGGGACGCGTGCTCGACGGCGCCGGCCGGCCGCTCGACAATCTCGGCCCGCTGCACACCGAACATTCGGCCCCGCTCAGCGTGCGAGCGGCCAATCCGCTGTCGCGCGCACCGATTGTCGACATCCTGGATGTGGGCGTGCGCACCATCAACAGCATGCTGACAGTCGGCCGCGGCCAGCGCATGGGGCTGTTCGCCGGCTCCGGCGTCGGCAAAAGCGTATTGCTGGGCATGATGGCGCGCTACACCACCGCCGACGTCATCGTGGTGGGCCTGATCGGCGAGCGCGGCCGCGAAGTCAAAGAATTCATCGAACAGATTCTGGGCGCCGAAGGTCTCGCGCGCTCGGTCGTGGTGGCCGCGCCCGCCGATACCCCGCCGCTAATGCGGCTGCAGGGCGCCGCCTACGCGACGGCCATCGCCGAACATTTCCGCAATGAAGGCAAGCATGTGCTGCTGATCATGGATTCGCTGACCCGCTATGCCATGGCGCAGCGCGAAATCGCGCTGGCCATCGGCGAGCCGCCCGCCACCAAGGGCTATCCGCCCTCGGTATTTGCCAAACTGCCGGTGCTGGTGGAGCGCGCCGGCAACGGCCGCGAAGGCAGCGGCTCGATTACCGCGTTTTATACCGTTTTGACCGAGGGCGACGATCAACAGGATCCCATTGCCGACGCGGCGCGGGCGATTCTGGACGGCCACATCGTCCTCGAACGCGCCTTGGCCGAAAGCGGCCACTACCCCGCGATCGACATCGAACAATCGATCAGCCGCGCCATGCACAGCATTACCTCGCCGCAACACCAGCAATTGACGCGCCAGCTCAAGCAGCTGTATTCACGCTACCAGCGCAATCGCGACCTGATCAACGTCGGCGCCTACAGCGCGGGAAGCGATCCGGTCCTCGATCAGGCGATCCGTCTCTACCCGCAAATCGAAGCTTTTTTGCAACAAGGCATTAACGAAAGGGTCGATGTGTCCGAGAGCTTGGGGCAACTTACCTCTCTATTCGAGTGATCGGGCCCGCCATTTCAAAATATAATCATCGAGCATGGCTACCCCTACTGCATTAGATACGCTCATTACGCTGGCGA
>JAQGNR010000302.1 GCA_028291765.1 Herbaspirillum sp. | reverse complement strand
GTGCGTAACTTTAGCAATCATCAAAGCCTGTGCGCCGGTTCATCTTGCCCGCTAGGGCGCAACAAGTTACATTCGCTGCTTATTTTGTCGCTACCTATTATTGTTCTATCGTCCGGGAGTCTCTTTTGTTCGCCATAATTCAAGCGGCCGGTTGGCCGATCTGGCCTTTGCTGATTGCCTCGATTGTCGGCCTGGCCCTGATTATCGAGCGCTCATTGTACCTGCGCCGCACGCGTATTTTGCCGCCGCAATTGTTGCGCGAGGTCATCAAGGTTTATCAGAGCGGCAGGGTAAAACCGGATGTGATCGATAAGCTGGAGCAAAATTCGCCGCTCGGTTATGTGCTGGCGGCCGGCCTGCGCAATGTGAACGCGCCGCGCGAGGTGATGAAAGAGGCGATCGAAGAGGCCGGCAGCGCTACCGCGCATAGTCTGGATCGGTTTTTGACCAGCCTCGGCACGATTGCATCGCTGGCGCCGCTGATGGGCTTGTTCGGCACGGTGGTCGGCATGATCGAGATTTTCGCATCGCAAAATGCAGCAGGGACGAATCCGGCGCAGCTTGCCAGCGGTATTTCGATTGCGTTGTATAACACTGGCTTCGGTCTGGCCATCGCCATGCCGGCGCTGGTGTTTTATCGTCACTTCCGGGCATTGGTGGATAGTTTTGTGGTCGATATGGAACAGCAGGCGATTAAGTTTGTCGACATCGTGCACGGCGCGCGCAAGTAGCAAATTAGACTCCGAACCGGATACCGCCATGAATTTTCGCAAGGGCAGAGCGCCCGCCGAACCTGAAATCAATTTGATTCCATTCATCGATGTGTTATTGGTGATCGTGATCTTTTTGATGGTCACAACCACTTATAGTAAATTCACTGCCTTGCAGATCACGCTGCCGGTTGCCGATGCGGAAAAAGCGTTGCAGCAACCGCAGGAAATCAATGTGGCGGTCGATGCGCGGGGGAATTACGCCATCGATAATGTCAGAATCGCCGCGCGCGATGCCGCCGGGCTGGCCGAGGCGTTGACAGGGGCCATAAAATCGTCCCCGAAGGGATCCGCCGCCGCATCTGCCGCCGATCCTGTCGTCATCATTAACGCCGATGCAATGGCCACGCATCAGACGGTGATCAATGTGCTGGAAGCGGCGCGCCAGGCAGGTTTGGCCAAAATCACCTTTGCCGCGCAGACCGCGGCTAAATAAGTTTCCCAATAAGTTTCCCATTTCATTTTCACCGGACCCTTCCGTGCAAGATATTTCGTTTGAATCCCGCCTGATGCAGGCGTGGCTGCAGCGCGGTTGGCTGGCGCGGCTGCTGTGGCCGCTGTCGATGTTGTTCGCGTTTGTCACGGTAGCGCGGCGCGCAATGTACGCATTGGGTTTGCGGCGCGCGACCCGGCTGCCGGTGCCGGTGGTGGTGGTCGGTAATATTTTTGTCGGCGGCACCGGCAAGACGCCGCTGACGATCTGGCTGGTCGAAGCCTTGCGTGCGGCCGGCTACGAGCCGGGGGTGATTTCGCGCGGCCACGGCGCAGCGGCGGCCCAAGTGCCGCGTGCGGTCATCCTGGGTGGCGATCCCAGGCTATACGGCGATGAGCCTTTGCTGATTGCCGAGCAGGCGCGTTGCCCGGTGATGGTCGGACGCCGCCGCGTGGCAGCGGCCAAGGCATTGCTGCAAGTACATCCGGAAGTGAATGTGATTATTTCCGATGACGGTTTGCAGCATTACGCGTTGGCGCGCGATATTGAAATTGTCTTGTCCGACAGCCGCGGCGTCGGTAACGGCTGGTTGTTGCCGGCGGGGCCATTGCGCGAATCGCGGCATCGGCGGCGCGACTTCACGGTGGTCAATCTGGGCCGCGACAGTGTGTTGCCCGCCGGCGCTATCGGGATGACGGTAGCCGGTAGCGATGCCTGGCAATTGTGCAGCGCGGATCATCACCGCCGCGCGTTGGCGGATTTTATGCACTCCACGGAACAAGACCGGCTGTGGGGGGGCACGCGGATTGTGGCCGCTGCTGGCATCGGCAATCCGGCCCGTTTCTTTTTCACGTTGCGTAATGCCGGATTGCAGATCATCGAGATGCCGTTGCCCGATCATTACAATTTTTCCGCCAATCCATTCGCAGGATTGGACGCGGATTTGATCCTGATCACCGGGAAGGATGCAGTAAAATGCAGAGCTATAGAGTCGATCAGAAACGACCCGCGCATCTGGGTCGTACCGGTGACGGCGCATATCGATGGCCCGCTTGCCGAACATATTGTGGAGAAATTACATGAACGTCCGACTGCTTGATATTCTGGTTTGCCCTATTTGCAAGAGCCCCCTCGAACACGACAAAAAGGCGCAGGAATTGATTTGCCATGCCGATAAACTGGCTTATCCGATTCGCGACGGCATCCCGATCATGTGGGCCGATGAGGCGCGCGATCTGACCATGCCGATACTGCTGGCCGATGCCGATGCAGGCACGCCTCCGTCGCTGCCTGCCGTCTGATACCGCGGCCAACCCGCCGCCGTCGATTGTTTTTCATTCTTATTAATTTATGTCATTTACCATCATCATTCCTGCGCGTCTGGCCTCGACCCGTTTGCCGAATAAGCCGCTGGTCGATTTGGGCGGCAAGCCGATGATTGTGCGTGTGGCCGAGCGTGCTGCGCTGTCCGGCGCCGAGCGGGTGATTGTGGCCACCGATCATGCTGATATCCTGGCGGCCTGTGTGCGGTACGGTATCGATGCGCGCATGACGCGTGCCGATCATCCCTCGGGCAGCGATCGCATCGCGGAAGTCGCGGCGGCGCTGCAACTGGCCGACGATGCGGTGGTGGTCAATGTGCAAGGCGATGAGCCGCTGATCGATCCGGCGCTGGTGGCGGCGACTGCGGCGCTCATCAATGCCGACACGCCCATGGCAACCGCTGCGCATCCGATCGAAACCATGGCCGATATGCGCAATCCGAATATCGTCAAGGTGGTGCTCGACAAAGATGGCCGCGCGATGTATTTCTCGCGGGCGCCGATTCCGTGGCATCGGGATAGTTTCGCCAACGCAACTGCTGACGCAACTGCCGATGCAATTGCAGATCAGGCCGTGCCGGAAGGGGCCGGCACGCCGTTGCGGCATATCGGTTTATACGCTTATACCAACCGTTTTCTGCAGCACTACCCGACGCTGGCGCCTTCGCCGCTGGAGAATATCGAAGCACTGGAACAATTACGCGTGCTATGGCATCGGATTCCGATCGCCGTGCATATTACGCACGGCGCTCCGGCGCCCGGCATCGATACGCCGGAAGACTTGGCGCGGGTACGCATGCATTTTTAAAATTGCGTGTCAATGCGCTGCGGCAATATGTGCGCAGTGCTGTGAAATATGCCACCGATCGGCCGTTATAGGCGATTTTCGAAATTTTTGTGGTAAGTTTCGTCTAAATTAAAACGTGAATAATCAAGCGTAAGGCATGAAACTGCCGTTGTCCGGATGATTGCGGCAATCGGTAATCGGCAGAGGCCAACGCAATTTCTCGTCCAAGAATTCAACTTAAATCAGGAAACATATGCGCCTCATCCTTTTAGGAGCGCCTGGTGCCGGTAAAGGCACGCAAGCGACATTTATTAAAGAAAAATTCGGTATTCCGCAAATCTCGACCGGCGACATGTTGCGCGCGGCCGTGGCCGCCGGCACACCGTTGGGCGTGGCGGCAAAAAACGTGATGGATAGCGGCGGTCTGGTTTCCGATGAAATCATTATCGGTCTGGTCAAGGATCGTTTGAAACAGCCCGATTGCGCCAATGGTTATCTGTTCGACGGCTTTCCGCGCACAGTGCCGCAGGCCGATGCA
This sequence comes from Herbaspirillum sp., assembly GCA_028291765.1. Taxonomy (GTDB): domain Bacteria; phylum Pseudomonadota; class Gammaproteobacteria; order Burkholderiales; family Burkholderiaceae_D; genus Herbaspirillum. Next base: position 3,415 of record JAQGNR010000302.1, on the reverse strand, counting down.
ATGAAAGAGGCCGGCGTGACAATCGATTACGTGCTGGAAATCGATGTGCCCGATGAAGCGATCGTCGAGCGCATGAGCGGTCGCCGCGTGCATGCCGCATCCGGTCGTACCTATCATGTCAAATTCAATCCGCCGAAAGTCGCAGGCAAGGACGATCTGACCGGCGACGCACTGATCCAGCGCGACGACGACAAGGAAGAAACCGTCAAGAAGCGTTTGTCCGTGTATCACGAGCAGACCGAGGTTTTGCTGGGCTATTACGGAAAATGGGCGCAATCGGGCGTAGCGGGTGCGCCGAAATATCGCAAAATTGCCGGTGTCGGTCCGGTCGAGCAGATCCGGGACCGGGCGTTTGCGGCGTTGGCTGAATAGTCAGGCAGGTAGCCACAAGCAGCCATAAGCAGCCGTAAGCGCGCTAATAAGAGCGGCAGGAATGCGCAGAAAAAAATAAAAGCGGATCACTCGATCCGCTTTTTTTACTGGAGCGGATAAATCATGCAAATCAGCGGAAATGTCTTCATCATCAGCGGCGGCGCCTCCGGTCTCGGCGCGGCAACCGCCCGCATGCTGGCGGAAAACGGCGCCACAGTGGTCATTGCCGATGTGCAGCTTGAGGCGGGCATGGCATTGGCGGCTGAGTTGCGGGGCCAATTTGTGCGCTGCGATGTCTGTTCCGAGGCGGATGCTAATGCTGCGGTGGCCGCGGCGCAGAAATCGGGCGTATTGCGCGGTCTGATCAATTGCGCCGGTATTGCGCCGGCGGCCAAAGTACTCGGCAAGGAAGGCGTTCATCCGCTGGCGCTGTTTCAGAAAACCATCGATATCAATCTGGTCGGCAGCTTCAACATGGCGCGTCTGGCCGCGGCGGCAATGGCGCACAGCGCGCCGACGCAACAGGATGAGCGCGGCATCATCATCAACACCGCTTCGATCGCCGCGTATGACGGACAAATGGGGCAGGCGGCCTATGCTGCGTCCAAAGCGGCCATCGTCGGTCTGACATTGCCGATGGCGCGCGATCTGGCGCGCAGCGGGATACGCGTCATGACGATTGCGCCCGGTATTTTCGAGACGCCGATGTTGCTAGGCATGCCGCAGGAAGTGCAGGCTGCGCTGGGGCGCATGGCGCCGTTTCCGTCTCGTCTCGGCCGTCCGGATGAATACGCCCAACTGGTGCGGGCCATCATCGAAAATATTATGTTGAACGGCGAGACAATCCGACTTGACGGCGCGATCCGAATGCAGGCAAAGTAGCTGAAAAGTGTTCCGACACGGGGTGTAAATCTCTTGCAATCCGCAAAGTCGTTCAATAAAAAGCGTGAATGATGGAGACAACGGATAAAACCGGCTTGATCTTGACAGGCGGCGGCGCGCGGGCCGCGTATCAGATCGGCGTGCTGGATGCGCTGGCGTCGATCTTGCGCGAGGCAGGCTGGGCACCGGAGCGTAATCCGTTCAATGTCATCTGCGGTACTTCCGCCGGCGCGATCAATGCGACTGCACTGGCTTGCCAGATCGATCATTTCGGCCGCAGTGTGCGGTCTTTGCGGGAGGTCTGGTCCAACTTCACGGTCGATCAGGTGTATCGCGCCGATTCGCTCGGCGTGATTCGTTCCGGTGCGCGCTGGCTGTCGCTGTTCTCATTCGGCTGGCTGCTCCGTAAATGGCATGCCAATCCCCCCCAGTCTCTGCTCGATAACACGCCATTGGTGACGCTGTTGCATCGCTTGCTGGATTTGCCGCGGCTCGATTCGATACTGTCTTCGGGCCTGCTGGATGCATTGGCGGTGACGGCGTCGTCTTACACCGGTGGCCAGCATGTCACTTTTTATCAGAGCGCGAACGAATTCGCTTCCTGGCAGCGTATTCAGCGCACCGCCCTGCGCGGTCAGATCGGGGTCGAACATTTGCTGGCGTCCTCGGCGATTCCGTTCATCTTTCCTGCGGTGCCGATTTTTTACGAGGGCCATTGCGAATATTTCGGCGATGGTTCGATGCGCCAGACGGCGCCGTTGTCGCCCGCCATTCATTTGGGCGCGAACAGGATCCTGGTGGTCGGCGCCGGCCGCATGGGCGAGGAGGCGCCGCCGCCGAAAGAAGTGATTGCGCGCTATCCGACATTGGCCCAGGTCGCCGGCCATGCGCTATCGAGCATTTTTCTGGACGGGCTGGCGGTCGATATCGAACGTATCCGGCGCGTCAATCAGACTTTATCCTTCCTGACGCCTGAGCAGCGCAGCCGTATGGCGTTGAAACCGATCGAAACATTGGTCATTGCGCCGTCCCAGCGCATCGACGATATCGCCTGCCGTCATGTGCACAGCTTGCCGCGGCCGATTCGCGCCATGCTGGGCGGTATCGGCGCCACCGAAGCCCGGGGCGGCGTGCTGGCGTCCTATTTGCTGTTCGAAAAGGGATTTACCAGCGAATTGATCGAACTGGGGCGGAAAGATACCTTTGAGCGGCGCGCTGCGGTACTGTTGTTTTTTGAACCGAAGCCCGATTTGCCAGTCGATAGTTGATCGTCAAGGGACGGCAGTCATAGCCGTCCTTTGACGATTCAGGTTGATTCGTTTTGTGCAACGCGTTACCCTTCGTAGTTGATCAAAATAATGTTACACATTAATAGAACGTGATGAAATGCGTTCCAAGTGGGGTGGAATCGCGCCTTGAATGATAAATTTTTAAAAATCTGGTCCGTATTTTTCATTGCATTGCTGCTTGCTTTTCCGGTGTTTGCGCGGGCGAACGCGCCGCTGGAATCGATTGCGGTCGCCGAATTACCGCAGCAGGCGCGCCAGACGCTGGCGGCAATCGAACAGGGCGGGCCTTTTCCTTATGCTAAGGATGGCGCTGTTTTTGGCAATTACGAGAAAGCGTTGCCCCTGCAAAAGCGGGGTTATTACAGGGAATACACGGTCAAAACACCTTATGCCCGCAATCGTGGGGGGCGTCGAATAATTACCGGCGGTGAACCAGCGCATGAATATTTTTACACTAGCGACCATTACGTTTCGTTCAGACGGATCGAAAAGTAGCCCTACGTCCGAAGAGGACTGCAAATCGCTCAAACTGCCATTGCTTAGCCCTGAGGGAGAAATGAGTTTATTTAAAACAGTGTCGCCAAATGTGGTTCAGTCGATCCGCGCATTTCGCGTTGACGACCTGCAGGCCGAGGCCGCTCGCCTCGGGCAACATTTTTTATACGCTTATTGCTCGGATGCAACAACCAAGCAGCAGGTGCTTGCTACGATCGCCGAAGCTTTTCATCTGCCGCGTCATTTCGGCAAGAATTTCGATGCGCTGGGTGATTGCCTGACTGATTTGAGCTACAAGGCGGGGCCGCTGTCCGGATTTATCGTGGTGCTGGAACAATTGCCGAATACGCCGAAATTCGATAAGGAAGCGCGCGAAA
>JAQGNR010000260.1 GCA_028291765.1 Herbaspirillum sp. | reverse complement strand
GTGGCCGAAGGCCGCCGGAATGACACGAACGGAGCACAAACATCCGCCGCAGCCCGCAACAGTCCGCCTTGCCCTTGATTTCGCAACAGTATCTCAAAAAAACATTTGAGAGAGACAAGCGCAGTTTCAAGAGCCCAAAGCCGCCAAAATTTTTTCGTCGGTAAAAGGCGGTTCCAGCAAACGTTTCCCCATCGCATCGAACAAGGCATTGGCGACCGCCGCCGCGCTAGGCACCGAAGCCGATTCTCCCGCGCCCAGCGGCGGCTGATCCTGCCGCGGCATCAACACCACCTCGATCGGCGGCACATCGGCGAAGCGCGCAATCGGATAAGCCCCCCACTCCAGACTGGTCGCCGCGCTGCTGCTGAAGCGCGCCTCTTCCTTCAGCACGCGGCTCAACGATTGAATGACGTTGCCGTGCAATTGATGTTTCACGCCATCCGGATTGATCATCATGCCGGTATCCTGGCCGACCACCAGCCGTTCGATACGAATGGCGCCGTCCAAGGGATCGACCGCGATGTCGATAATCCAGGCCGACCAGGCCGCACCGAAACCGGGGAATTTGCTGTGGAAATAACGTGCGTAGGCAATGCCGCGCCCACGCAGCAATCCATCCGCATCGGGCACGCCGCGCGAACCATGCGCGCCGGTTTTCCAGCCGGCGCGTTGCGCGACCGCTTCGATTAATTCGATGGCGCGGACATCGTCCAGATGGCGAATCCGAAATGCCACCCGATCGGCGCCGGCGGCGATCGCCAGTTCATCCAGAAATGCATCGTGCGCGAAGGAATTCGGCAGCGCCGATACACCGCGCAGCCAGGCGGCGCGCACGATGGCCGGCGTGTCGTCGCAGACGATCCGTTGATGTTGATAGCGATAAGGCGGCACGGCAGTACGGTCACCCATTTGCAGCATTCTGGGTTGGGCCGGCACGCAACCGGTCAGCAGCAACGCCAGCGTCGGTGCATCGTTGGACGGATAACGGACCGCAAAATCGTAGGCCAGCAAATTTCCCTCGGCATCCGCCGCGCCGCGCACGTCGATCAGTTGGGCCGCGCCCTTCGGTTCCCATGCATGCTCTTGCTCACGCGAGAGCTGCACCCGCACCGGCCGCCCCACGGCCTGCGTGAGCAACGCTGCATCGGCCCCAACGTCGTCGGCGCAATTGCGGCCGTAACAACCGGCCACTTCCATGCGAATGATTTCAATTTTCGATTCGTCCATCTTCAGCAGGCGCGCCAGATCGATGCGCATCACATGCGGATTTTGTGTCCCGGACCAGACGCTAAGCTGGCCGCTCTCGGCGTCCAGCGAGGCCAGCGCACAGGATGGGCCGATCGATGCATGCAGTTGATAGGGCCAGACATAGGTTCGCTGCAGCACCGTATGGGCGTCGGCTAGCGCAGCGTCGATGCCGCCGTCGTCAATCAGGATGCGGCGGGTGGCGTCTTGCGCGCGCAGGGTTTTTTCCAATTGCTGTAAATCGGGCAGCGGCGGATGCGGTTTCCAGCGCACTTTCAATTGCCTTGCCGCCGCAATGGCTTGTTCTTCGCGCTGCGCTATGACGCCGATGAAATCGCCGATCACGACGATGTCCACGATACCGGGCAGATGCGCGATGGATTCGCGATCGACGGCCAGCAGGCTGTGTCCGATGAAATCGCCGCTGTCGATACCGGCATATGGCGGACGCACCACCCGCCCATGCAACATGCCCGGCAGCCGCATATCGTGCACATACGTTAATTCGCCAGTGGCTTTTGCCGGAATATCCACACGCGGCATGCTCTTGCCCACCAGCCGATAAGCGGCGGAAGATTTCAAGGCAATGTCTTCGGACAGCGGCAGTTCGATGTGCTTGCCCGCAACCAGAGAGGCGTAGCTCATCGCCCGTTCTGCATGCTGCGGATGACATACGATGCCGTCGATTACCTGTAATTCATCCGCAGGCAAGTCCAGCATCGATGCCGCTTGCTGCAATAGATATCGCCTGGCCTGCGCGGCGGCGCGGCGTAGCGGAACGGCGGATATTTGGATGGTGGCGCTGGCGATGGTCGGGCCTTGATTGGGCGCCGCTTCGGTGTGGCCTAGCACCATCGTCACATGCTGCAGCGGTACGTCCATCTCTTCTGCAACGATTTGCGCCAGTGACGTACCGATGCCAGTCCCCAGATCGACGTGGCCGTTAAAGGCAGTGATGCGGCCGTCGTCGCCTACCGCAATGAAAACATCCGGTTCCGAGGGTAGATAGGATGACGCTGCACCCGGTTGGCCCGGCGCGGGTTGAGCCGCCGGTTGCGGTGCTCGCGTAATGAGTAACACGCCTATGCTGACTAGCAGTGTTCGGCGGCTGAGTTTCGGGGTTGCTGCCGGGGTTGCTGCTTTATTCATCATTCGTTCCCTCGTGCCGTTCAGTGAAGGCGCCGTCGGGCGCGGTGTGGCGGGATATTGTGCTCCGTTCATGTCATTCCGGCAGCCTTCGGCTACCTCCCTTCTTTACTTCTCTGCGCACAATATCCCGCCACACCGCGCCCGACGCCGCCTTCACTGAACTGCGTTATTTCTATGCTGCCGCTGTTGCTGGTTTTGCTGGTTTTTCCAATGCCGCTAAAGCATCGTTCAACGGCATCACCGATGCATATTTCTGCGCCATGTCGAATAGATTGGCTTCATGCGGGCCGATGGCGCGATCACCCACACAGTCCGATACTACCAGCGGGCGAAATCCCCATGACATGGCATCGACCACGCTGGCCCGCACGCAACCGCTGGTGACAGCGCCCGCCACCAGCAAGGTTTGCACGCCTCGCTGCGTCAGCCATGGCGCCAGCGAGGTTCCGAAGAAGGCCGATGGCACCGTCTTGCGCACCACCAGTTCGCCCGCGACAGGCGTGAGTTCCGGCACGATTGCACTGTGCGGATGGTTTTCTTTCAGGGTCACCATGCCGGGCACTTTCAGGCCGAAGATATTTCTGTCCGCGCCGTCGTCGGCAAACACGATGCGGCTATGCGCTACCGGCCAGCCTTGCTTGCGGGCATGGGCCAGCAACTTGACCGTCTGCGCAATCGCCGGTGCGATGTTGCCGCCGCCAAACACCGCCGGGTCCGCAAAGCTGTTGACGAAATCGACGATCAACAGTCCATAGGGCGGCTTGATTTCCAAGGCGTTGCCGAAACCCTGTTTTTGGTAGGTATGAAGTTCTGCGTGCATTATTTCGCTCCGGAGTATTTGTCGTTGGATGGCGGCAGCGCCTCGGCATCGCGCAGCTTGCCGTTGCCGACCATGATTTCGCCATCCAGCGATACGGTGCAATGCCGCAGTGGAATGTCGATATGGCAGGCCGGCGCGCGGTTGCCGCCGGCTTCGTTGTTGGGACCGAACGAGAACAGGAAATTGCCTTCGTAGGCGCGGGCGTCCATGCCGATGGTGGCTTCGCGGTTGTACATCGCCAGCGCCGACCAGTGCGCGCGCGGCTGCAAACCCCAGCCGATGTGCGACATGGCGTAGGCGTCCGGGTCGTTAAAGGAGGCCATATAGCTTGCCAGCAGTTCGGCATCGAAGCTGCCCTTGATGTCCGTCACAAAGCCGTTCTCGACTGTCACGTAGATCGGGTCCTGCAAATAGGCCTTGGTCGGCAGGATGATGTCGCCGCGATCGATTACCAGCGTGCCGTTAGTGCCGCCTTCGTTGGGCCAGGTCAGGGCAAAACCGGACGGCCAGTGATCCCATCGGCCCGGTTCATCGACCAGGCCGTATTCGGCAATCGCAGGAAATTCGCCCAGAGCGCAGCGCAAGTCGGTGCCGGCAGCGGAAGTGACGTGCATTTCTTTTGCTGCTGCCATGCGCGCCGCGGCACGTTTTACCCGGATGCGATCGGCCGCGTTCGGCACCATGCGCACCAGCACTTCCGGCGGTTCGACCGCCAGCAATATTTTGGTGCCTGCCTTCAGGATTTCGTGTTGCTCGGGAGAGAACAGCAAGGTCATCAGATCCAGCACCAGATCGCTTTCTTTTAAGGCGGCGATGGCGGCCCGGTTGTTGGTCAGCGGCGTCGTGCCTAGATAGGCCAGCGAATCGCGGCTGATCGCTTTTTCGGCATTGACCGGTTGCAGGTCGAGCCGGTTGGCGGTTGCGCCCAGCATCTGCACCGCGGTGATCGCCGTCGACATGGTTTGCGGATGGGTCGAAGCGCTGGTGAGGACCGTAACGATCTGCCCCGGCTCCAGCTTGGAAAGACTTAGTACCTGTTTCCAGGCATCGATCATGTCGTGGTCGCTGACTGCCATGATTTCCACTCCTTGCAAAAGAACTGCGATTCAAAATGCGTAGTATTGATTACACCGCATGTCCGAGGAACTCGTCGAAGGCTTCGTAGAAGCCTGCTTCGTTATCCCAGGGAATCATGTGTCCGGCATCGGCCACCTTCGCCACGCTTACTTGCGGCATCAATTGCCTGATTTCTTCGATATCTTCCGGCAGCAGAACCTCGCCGCGACTGGCGACAATCAGGTGCGATGGAATGTTGATATGCGGCAGATCGTCGTGAATGTCATCGGTATGAAATGCATTGAAGCTGGTAACGATTGCGCTTTCATTGCAGGTGTGCAGCCATTCGGCGCGCAAATTCAGTTGCTCCTCGGTCCATGTGGGGCAGAAGACGCGCATTTCCTGCGCACTGCATCCTCTGCGCGCCAGCGCCATCGAGTCGACATACCAGGGTAGTTTGGATGGATAGGCGCGGCGGCCCGGCCCGGAAACCGGCGGATCGATCATTACCAGGCGCGTCAGGCCGGCCGGTTGCAGGCGCGCAGCGCGAATGCCGATGCGCCCGCCCATTGAGTGGCCGACCAATGCATATTCGCTTAATCCCAAGGCAGTGGCGAAGGCAATCACATCGGCAGCTTGGGCGTCGATGCCGTAATCGAGATCATCCGATGCATCCGATAAGCCGCGCCCTCTGACGTCCAGCACATAGGTATCGAATTGCTGGCCGAAGCGCTCGCCGACAAAACCCCAGGTGACCGCCGGACTGGTAATCCCGGGAATCACGATCACCGCAGTACGCTTGGCGCGCGCGCCCTGCGTGCCGCCATAACGCAAATAATGCTGGCGGATGCCATTGGCGTTTATGTTTGCACCGTAAAGAAAAGTACTCATTGCCACTCCTGCCATCAGTTTGGATTAACTTACTGGATTAACTTAATAAGCGCCGGACAATAATGCGCCGGCGCCGGGAACGATGGTTTCAAGATTCAGACGCCTGAGCATCGCGTAAGTTGTGGCTACCGCAGCGGTAATAACCGGTTTTCCGGTCATTGCTTCAACCTTGGCGATCACCGGCAGCGACGGCATTTGCACGCATGCGGATAACACGATGGCGTCGATATTGCTGGTGTCCATCTGCGCCACGATCGCCGGCAGATTGGCAGGATCGTGCAGGCCGACGGCCAGGTTGTCGGCAATTTCCAGCGCACGGTAATCGACCACGTCGAAACCTTCGTTGCGGATGTAATCGACCACCAGTTCGGTCAACGGTTTCATATAGGGGGCGACGACCACGATGCGTTTGGCGCCGATGACCTTCAGGCCATCTATCAGCGCGCCGGCGCTGGTGATCACCGGTGCGTCCGCGCCGTTAGCGGCGGTGTGATCGGTCAGGCGCTTTTCGGAGGCGCGGTGATAGCCGTGCCCCATCGCCATGATGGCCACCAGGCAGGCGTATCCCAGCACATCGACGCGGGCGTCGCTCAGCTCCAGGGCGCAACGATCCGATTCGCCGTCCATGGCGGCCAATTCTTCCTTGACGACCTTCTTCATGCGCATGCGGCTGGAATGGAAAGTGAAGCGCTCGGGACGAATCATCTGGCGCGCATTGAGCATGGCCGGAATCTCCGTTTCCATGGTGGTGTTGGAACTCGGGACGATCTGGCCGATTCGATAATTTGTTTTCATGTGAAGTCCTGGATTTGAAATGCAGCATTGCCTAGAAAATTACAGCGCGTACATTATATTCCGTCAAATTAGAATTGATGGCAAGTGGCCATTTAAAATTAGCGCATATTTCTATGAACAGACTATTTACCTGCGCCAAATTGGCGCATCGCCATGAATTACGCACCAAAAATGATCCTTTACAGCAGACTGCAATAAAATCTTTACAATGATATTTGTGGTGTGTACACTTTATTTAAACCTCGATCAAAGTCACTATGCAGCCATTGATGTGCGACGCGATTGGGATTTTTTACATTTATGGGTTGCCATTCAAGCTAGGGGAATTTCGTGCAAAAGTCACCGCGTATCGCCATTATCGGCGCAGGTTTGGGAGGCGCTGCCGCTGCAGCGTTGATGGAAAAGGCCGGTTTCAACGTCAAACTGTATGAGCAGGCGCCAGCCTTCTCGCGTTTGGGAGCCGGTATCCATGTTGGCCCGAATGTCATGAAAATCTTGCGCGTCATGGGTGTCGAAGATGAACTCAACCGCATCGGCTCGCATGCTGATTTCTGGTACAGCCGCGATTGGAAGACCGGTGAGGAAGTTGCAAAAATCCCACTCGGCGACTACGCCGTATCGCATTACGGCGCAAGCTACCTGACCGTGCATCGCGGCGATTTTCATAAATTGATGATCGATTCGATCGCACCGGGCGTGCTGGAATACGACAAAAAATTGACCGGCGTCACAGATCGCGGCGACGTGGTGCATCTGACATTTGCCGATGGCAGCACTGCAGAAGCCGATATCGTCATCGGTGCGGACGGCGTCAATTCGCGCATTCGCGAGAGCCTGCTCGGGCCGGAATTACCGATTTACAGCGGTTACGTCGGCCATCGCGCCGTGTTCCCGATTGCGCACGTCAAAGGCTTCACGCATGATCTGTGCACCAAGTGGTGGTCCGACGACCGCCACATGATGGTCTATTTCATGACCAGCAATAAAGATGAAATCTATTACGTCACCGGCGTGCCCGACCCTCACTGGGATATCAACAAGAGCTGGGTGCCGAGCAGCAAGGATGAAATGCGCGCCGCGTTCGACGGCTGGCACACCGGCGTGCAATCGCTGATCGAAGCCACCACCGAAGTCACAAAATGGCCGTTCCTGGAACGCAATCCGATGCCGTTGTGGAGCCGCGGCCGGATGGTATTGCTGGGCGACGCTTGCCATCCGATGAAACCGCATATGGCGCAGGGCGCGGCCATGGCGATTGAAGATGCGGCCATGCTGACGCGCTGCTTCAAGGAAGTCGGCTTCAGCGATTACACCACGGCATTCGAGCTGTATCAGGCCAACCGCGCCGAGCGCGCCGGCCGCGTGCAACTGGTTTCGCACAACAATACCTGGTTGCGCACCAACGAAAATCCGGACTGGTGTTTCGGCTATGATGTCTTCAATGTGCCACTGCTCGAACCGCTGAAAAAAGCGCAAACAGCCTGAGGTAGAACGGTGCGGTAAAAATGGGGGCGCCATGTCCAGGTCACGCGATTTTTCTCTCGATGTCAATGCTATCCGGCATACGCTGACGCTGCCGGAAGACGTACCCTTGCTGTACGTATTGCGCAACGATCTGGCATTGAACGGCCCCAAGTTCGGCTGCGGCATCGGCGAGTGCGGCGCCTGCACGGTACTCATCGATGGCGTGGCGGCAAGATCGTGCGCGATGCCGGTCAGCGTGGCGGTCGGGCGCAAGGTGGTCACGCTGGAGGGGCTGGGCGATCGGGCCAACCCCGATCCGGTGCAACAGGCGTTCATCGATGAACAAGCCGCGCAATGCGGCTATTGCCTTAACGGGATGATCATCGGCGTCAAGGCGCTGTTGTTGCGCAACCCCGATCCGACCGAAGCGCAAATCCGTGCAGAACTGGAATTCAATCTTTGCCGCTGCGGCACGCATGTGGAAATCATGCGCGCGGCCAAACGCGCTGTCGAATTGAACAAAGTCGCCAATGCCGCGAAGCTTGCCGGCGCAAGGGTCACGCTGCATGAGTGATGACGCAAAGAGCATCGGCGAACAGCAAATTGCATTGGCCAACGAGCAGATACTGTACGCGCGCGTGGTGCGTCCGCCCTGGCTTGCCTGGGACGGCGCGGCATATTGCGGTGCGCGGCTGCTGAGCGTCGATGAATCTTCACTGGCCGGTATCGCCGGTATCGTTCGCGTTGTAGTGCAATGCAATTTCGTGGCCGTTGTCGCGACCGACGATGCGCAAGCCGCGCTGGGTGCGCGCCGTCTGCAGGTGGCGTGGTCGCAGCAGAAGCTGGGGCTGACCGGGCAATCCGGCGACCTTTCCCCTGCTCTTTCCTCTCCGCAAAAATCCGATAATTTCTTTGCGCATGGCGCTGCCTTGATCGAGCATAGCTACGCCTGGTCACCCGCTCCCGCCGCGCCGGTTAGCACATGGGCTTTGGCCTGGTATGGCGATCGCGAGGTGACGGTCTGGATGCCGCAACCGGCCGCCTCGCATGCGCAACATGCTTTGCGCACCGAGCTGGCGTTATTGCTGAATATACCGGCGTCGGCCGTTACGCTGATCGGCGCCGATGACAGCAATGACACTGCCGCCGACGCCGCCTTGCTTTCGCAGATATTGAAGCAGCCGGTGCAGGTCGCGTTCGTGCCTTCGCAGGGCGAAGCGCCGGGCTTGCATTTCGTCAGCCACATCAGCGCTGCATTCGACGCGAACAAACACCTGTCGGCCTATCGATATCTTTCCAGCCCATTACCGCAAGCCGCTCCCGCGCTGGCGTTGCTGCTGACCGGCATGACTGCTGCCATCGATGACGCCACCTTTTCAGACGCAACGCAAAGCGGCATGTTGCCGCCGTATGCTTATCCGCATCTGCATGTTGGCGGCGATGGCACTGCATTGCCTAAAACATCGCCTCCGTTGCCGATAGCCTCATCGGCAACCATCGAAAACGCCGCAACGCATGCCGCCGTTTTCGCGCACGAATCCTTTGTAACCGAAGCGGCCTTGCAGGCAGGGGGCGATCCGGTGGCATACCGTCTGCAACATCTGGACGATGCACGCGGCGCAAAGCTGATTGCGAGCGTTGCGCAGCAAGGCGATTGGCAACCGCAGTCTGCCGTGGACGCCGCTTCGGAAACCGCTTCGAAAACCTTACTGGCCGGGCGCGGTTTTGCGTATGCGCACGTAGTCGAGAATCAGGCCGGCAAGACGGCGCAATCGTGGTCGGCCTGGATTGCCGATGTCGCTTACGACAGCGACAGCGGCGATATCAGCGTGACCCGCGTCATAGTGGGACAGGATGCTTCTCTATCGGACAATGCAGGCGCGCCGACGATCACGCAGCAGCTTGAAGGCGACGCAATCGATGCCGCCCGCCTGCTGCTGCAAAACGCACCGTCGTTCGACACCTGGGGTAGCGATACCGCTGCGGCGCCGGCCGATGGCGCATTAAGTCTCTCCGGCGGCAAGCTCCCGCTGCGGCCGGATTCGGCTGCGTCGGAACTTGCCCCTCGATCAACGCAACTGGCCGGCGGCGGCGCGTTTTCATTACCTGCGGCAGCCGCCGTCGCCAATGCGATTTACGACGCTACCGGTGTGCGTTTGCGCGAGCCGCCGTTCTCGGGTGAACGCATTCGGCTGGCGCTTGCAACCAATACCGACGCATCGCAAAAATCCACTAAAAAATGGTTGATGACCGGTGTCGCCATGGCGACCGCATTTGCCGGCCTGGTCACGTTGGCATTCCCTTGGCGCACAGCGATCGCGCCGATTGCGCCACCGGACCCGACACTCTATTCCGCAGCGACGATTGCGCGCGGCAGGCTGGTTGCGGCCGCAGGCGATTGCATGGTCTGCCACACCGCACCGAACGGCATCAAGAATGCCGGCGGTTTGCCGTTGGACACCCCCTTCGGCACCATCTACAGCACCAACATCACGCCCGATGCCGAGACCGGCATCGGTAATTGGTCGTATGCCGCCTTCGAACGTGCGATGCGCGAAGGCATTCACCGCGACGGCAAACATTTATATCCGGCGTTTCCGTATACCGCTTTTGCCAAAACCAGCGATGCCGATCTGCAGGCGCTGTATGC
>JAQGNR010000217.1 GCA_028291765.1 Herbaspirillum sp. | reverse complement strand
AGAATCAGGTTCAGCGGAAGAAAATACAGGCCGCCGCCAAGCGCGGCATACAGCAGGAGCGTCAGCAAGTTGGCCCCGCTGAAATTGCGGGAATGGAATAAGTGGAGCGGCAGCATCGGGGCTGGATGCCGTAGCTCGACGCGAATAAAAATGGCGATCATCAGCGCCGCCAGAATAAGCGTTGCGATGACCGTTGCGTCGCTCCATCCTTTATTCGACGATTCAATCAAGCCGTAGATCAGGCATCCCAGCCCGATGCTGGCCAGCGCAGCGCCTGTCCAGTCCAGGCTGCCTCGGCTGGACAGGCGCTGGTCGCGGCTTTCCGGTACGTACTTGAACGTGAGGAAAATGACCAGCAAGGCAATCGGAACATTGATCAGAAATGCCAGGCGCCATGAAACATGCTCAATGAGAAATCCGCCGATCACAGGCCCAATCGCGGTGGTGATGGCGGTGTAGCCGGACCAGGTGCCGATCGCTTTGCCGCGTTCGCTTTCGGGAAACGAAGCACTGATAAGGGCGAGGCTGCCCGGAACCAGCAAAGCGCCGCCGATGCCCTGTACCGCGCGGGCGAAAATCAATTGCATGACGCTGCCGGTCATCCCGCACCAGATGGAGGCGGCGGCAAATAGCGCGACGCCAAGGGCAAACACGCGTCGCCGCCCAAACCGGTCGCCTGTAGTGCCGCCAACCAGCAGCAGCGCCGCCAGGAATAGGGTGTAGGACTCAACCACCCACTGCACATCGGAAGCGCTGGCGCCGAATGCGCGTTGCAAGGCAGGAAGCGCTACATTGACCACCGTGCCATCAATAAACACCATGCTTGATGCGAATATCGTGGCCGCCAACACCCACGGGCGCGCACTGCGCTTGCAGAGCGAATCGGCCGCCGGGTCGGCTTCGGCAATGGCGTCTTTGTCACGAGGGTCGGCAGGCGATACAGTCATTGACATCACTCCCGCATGAACTAGTGTTTGCCAAGCATAGCGTATTAGGTGCGAGGAGTCCTTTAACCTAAGGTGTAGTGCTTCGTAAATGGAACAAATAAGGTTTCCGTCCTGTCTGTCTCATAATGGACAGGAGTTAATTATGCAAACATATTTGGAAGATCGACTCGATATTGCGGATCTGATGACGGGATGGATTCATCGGGATTTGTCTGACTGGAAACGTCTGCGTGAGCTTTTCCATCCGGACGGCACCATTGAATTGACATGGTTTGAAGGAAAGTTCAGCGATTTTGTCGATGGGTCGATGCGGATGGGCGTTTCAGATCTACGGACAAAGCATGTGATCACCGCACCACTGGTGACGATTAATGGCAATAAAGCGATTGCCGAAACCAATGCAATCACCGTGGCCGAAAACGTGAGTCTCGGCTTGGGCGCCAGTTCCCACGGCCGATTTTATGACCTTGTTGAGAAACGCAACGGCGCATGGAAAATTGTGAGACGTCAATGTATCTATGACATGGGCTCGTTCAATTTTCCGCGCGGCGTCGTGGAAATCGATGCAGAGATCATTCAGCGTTATCCGCGCGAATACGCACCGCTTGCCTACGTACTGGAGAAAAGCGGCTTTCCAGTGGAACGCGTATTCGCCACCAAAGGCAGCGATCTTGAAAAAACCATCAAGGCCAATGGGCAAAATTGGTTGGCGCTCTGATCAGCCAATCCAAGGCTAAATAGCTTAGCCAGCTGCAACAAGTCCTCTCAAGACGGTTTCAAGATCGACTCGGCCCTTGATCACCTCGGCATCGCTACCTTCGAATTTAATCCAGCCTTCGTTGAATCCGTCCAGCATCTGAATGCGCGGGATGGGATCTTTCGTTCCTTGCGATCTGAACAATGCACCCCATGTCTCGCGAGGCACAGCTTCCGCATGAACGGGATGGCCAAGGATTTTTGCAAAGCACGCTGCGATATCGTTTGGCGAGACGCGACGCGGCCCATCCAGTTCAACGACCCGTGCGCCATGCCAGTGTTGCTGAAGCAACTCCGCGGCGACCCGCCCGACATCCGCCGTCGCGACCATCGGCACCGGTTTGTCGAGGGGCTGAAGGAAGCTCGGGATCACGCCGTTGCGTGCCGGGCCCACGTCCCATATTGCGTTTTCCATGAACCAGCCCGGCCGGAGAAACGTGACCGGCATCGGCAGGCCGGCAAACGCCTGCTCCATGAGCGTTCGCTGCGTGAGCAGGTTTGATTGCGTGGCCTGCGCACCGATGGTCGAAAGGCAGACGACCTTGCCGGGACGCGCCGATTCAATCGCTGTCTTCACGGCGTTGATGACCGAAAGTGCTTCGGGAAATCCCGGCGTCGGGTCGAATTCCGACGGCGGCAAGATGAACACTGCCTCGGCGCCTTTGAATGCGGCGGCAAGGGATGTCGCGTCATTCATTTCGGCGAGAGCCACTTCGCAGCCGAGCTTCGCCCAGGCTTGCCCCTTTGCGGCGTCGCGGACGACGGCGCGGACGGGTTGGTTTGCAGCGAGCAAGGTCTTGGCCAATGTGCCGCCGACTTTTCCGGTAATGCCAGTAATTGCGTACATAATGATGCTTCCTTTTAACGATAATTAATTAATGACGCCGCATCGATGATTAGCAAATATCGTCGATAACAGCGCAGATGTCAGGTGCGGTGCAGGCCGCCGTACAATCCCTCCTCAACCTGTCCCCAAAGTTTTACGACGCGTTCATCGTAGAAGGGTAGAAGCTGCGTAAACATGGCGCCGGTAACATGCTTGACCGGATCGATCCAGTAGTAGCAGTTGAGGAGACCCGCCCAACTGCCGCTGCCGGCGCTGCGTCCGTGCGGGCCGGCTTGCGTATTGATGTCAAACGACAGACCCCATTTATGCGTCATGCCGGGGAATTCGTCGAAACTGTTCGAATACGCCGGCTGGGCGGATTTCATTTCAACCACATTCAGATCGCCGATTTGATTTTTGAACATTGACGCCACGGTCTCCGGCTTCAGGATGCGCGTGCCATGGGACCTGCCGCCACGCACCAGCATTTGCAGGAGCGCCATATAGTCGCGGGGGGTGCTGAAGAGCCCGCCGCCTCCGCTAAAAAATTCCGGGCGCTGATTCATCTCGAACGGCGCGGATTTGAGCGCGCCGTCCGGCTGCCGGTTATACATAGTCGCCACGCGCTTCTTTTGCGCGCTGCCGATGAGAAAACCCGAGTTGCTCATGCCTAGCGGAGCGAAGATGTTCTCACGAAAATAGACTTCGAGCGACTGGTCTGAAGCAGCCTCCACGAGCTTGCCGACCCAGTCCATGCTGATCCCGTATTGCCAACGCTCGCCAGGATCGAATTCCAGCGGCGCAGTTAATGCGCCATTCATTGAATAGGCAATATCAGGCATCCCGGTCACTTTTTCGTACTGAAAGATTTCTCCACTCCAGACCGGATAGGTGTAACCCGAAGTATGGGTCAACAAATGGCGCACCGTGATTGGGCGTTTGGCGGGCCGCAGCTTGGGCTTGCCTGCCGCGTCGTATCCTTCCAGCACCATGGGCGCCTTGAGTTCGGGAAGTATCTGGCTCGCTGGTTGGTCGAGCTGCATCTTTCCCTGTTCAATGAGCTGCATGCAGGCGGTGGCCGTGATCGCTTTGGTCATGGACAGCATCCAGAAGACATTGTCCATTGACATCGGTGTACCGGCATCGATATCGGCCTTGCCGAATGCGCCCTCGTAGATGAGCCCTTTGTCAGTTGCGCCCATGGCAACCACGCCGGCAACCGTTTTGTTGTCGACTGCTTGCTGAAGAGTACGGTCGATTGGCGAAAACGCCGGGTTGTGGCGATAGTGATCTTGCACGCTCCCAGGCGTGGCGTCAGCAGCCACGGCGCGATTACTGAGTAGCCCGCCCAGCGTGGTGGCGGCGAGCAAACCGGAGGCGCTTTTCAGCATGTCGCGGCGGCTAAAACTTTGTGTCATGATTAACTCCATCAAGATTGAACGGCCTGTTTGCATGGCCCGTGTCCGTATCGCAATACTCGCAATTGTCGCAATCGGTTTACTGTTGCCGGTTGCGATGGATTGCATAATAGTCGTCACGTCTCGTTGATGGAATAGAGCCCGTGTCATATCATTGATGACGTTTACGCACGAATCAGAAAGGCTGAAAAATGAGCTTTGATGGGCACATGCTTTCCAATGTCAGCGTACTTGCCGCCATCGTCGAGAGCGGCAGCTTTTCGCGCGCCGCGGAGGCTTTGGGGTTGACGCCGTCGGGGGTCAGTCGCGCGGTCGGCAGGCTTGAATCAAGCATCGGCGTGCGTCTATTTGATCGGACAACGCGTTCTCTAACGCTGACCGATGAGGGCAAACGTCTTTACGAGGAAATTGTCCCGCTGCTGGCGGGCATCGGCAACGCCGTAACCTTGACCGCCGGCGCATCGACTGCCGTAAGGGGACGGCTGCGTGTGAACGTCGATTCTTTTTTCTCAAGAAGAATGCTCGCGCCCCACATCACCAAATTTCTCGACCGGTATCCTGAGCTGTCATTGGAATTGATCGCACGCGAGCAACTGGGCGACCTTGTTGCCGACGGCTTCGACGTCGCGGTTCGTTTCGGGCAGCCGCCTTCATCGTCTCTCATCGCGCGCAAACTGTTTGAAACGCGCATAGTGACCGTTGCGGCGCCGGCTTATATCAAGAAACATGGCGTGCCGGAAA
>JAQGNR010000210.1 GCA_028291765.1 Herbaspirillum sp. | reverse complement strand
GCCGAATCTGACCGCCGATCCTGAAACCGGTATCGGCGCATGGGACCGCAACGATTTCTGGCGCGCGCTGCACGATGGCAAATCGAAAGATGGCAGTCTGTTGTATCCGGCCTTTCCGTTTCCTAATTTCACCAGGATCACACGCACCGATGCCAACGCCATGTTTGCGTTCTTCCAAACAATTCCGGCCGTGCGCCAGAAAAATATCGCGCCGGATCTGCGTTTTCCGTATAACCAGCGCTGGCTGCTGTATGGCTGGCGCGCGTTGTATTTCACGCCGGGCAGTTATGTCGACAATAGCGGGCAGAGCGTGGCATGGAATCGCGGCGCTTACCTGACGCTGGGCCTGGGGCATTGCAGCGATTGCCATTCGCCGCGCAATGATCTGGGCGGCACATCAATGCGGACGGAACTGGGCGGCGGCGTGATACCGGTATTGAATTGGTATGCGCCGCCGTTAAACGGCAATCGCGAAAGCGGCCTGGGCGGATGGGCGCCGGCGCATCTGAGCGCGCTGTTGACTACCGGTGTGGCGCCGCGGCGCGCCGTATCGGGGCCGATGGGCGAAGTCATCGGCCGCAGCCTGCAGTATCTGAATCAGGAGGACATTGCTGCGATGGCTTTATATATGCAATCGCTGCCGCAGCAGATGCCGCCGCCGCGGGAAGACCCGGAAAGCGTGCTGCCGGACCGCAGGCAGGAAGTGATGACCTTAGGCGCCAAACTGTATGAAAGCCATTGCGCAGCCTGTCATCAGGCCGACGGCAAAGGCGTGGCCGACGTTTATCCGGCACTGGCCGGCAGCACCGCGCTCACCTTGGGCGGCGGCGTCGATGCGATTCATCTGGTACTCGCCGGCGGTTTTGCGCCAAGCACGGCCGGGAATCCGCGCCCTTACGGCATGCCGCCTTTTGGGCAGGCGCTCAAGGATGCGGAAGTGGCGATGGTGGTGTCGTATATCCGTAATGCTTGGGGTAATTCCGGCAATCTGATTTCGCCGGTGGAGGTGGGTAAGTATCGTTCGAAGTTGGGGGATTGATTCCGTTCGTCTTGTCAAGGCGAGCGGAATATCCTTTAAGTTTTACTTGCTGAGGTGATCCTTCGATACGGGCTTTGCCCTACTCAGGACGAACGGTATTTTTTTAAATTTTCACAAAACCCGTTCTTCCTGAGCAGGCCACGGTTTTTCTCTAAATTTTCACAAACACCCGTTCGTCCTGAGTAGGGCAAAGCCCGTATCGAAGGATCACCTCCACAGGCAAAATTTAAAGAATTTAAAATCCCGCCCAGAAAAACCGAGCAAGCAACCCCCGATTATTTAACCTGCTGCTTACCCAATTTCCGCGCCAACGTGCGCCGATGCATACCCAAGCGCCGCGCCGTCTCGGAGATATTGAAGCCGGTGGCGGCCAGCGTTTCGTGAATGCGTTCCCATTCCAAGGTCTTGATCGATGTCGGCCGGGCCGTCAGATCCGCCTCCACATTTCCCACAGCACGATTGAACGCAGCCTCAATGTCGTCCGTATTGGACGGCTTGGCCAGATAATGAGAAGCGCCTAATTTGATCGCTTCCACGGCAGTGGCAATGCTGGCGAAGCCGGTCAGCACGACAATCAACATTTCTCGATTGTGTGCGTGCAAGGCTTGCACGCAGGCCAGGCCGGAGGCTTCCCCTTTGAGTTTCAGGTCCACCACCGCGTAGCCGGGGGCGTATTGCAGAAGCAGTGCCGGCAGCGCGGCCATGCTGGTGGCGAACTTCACCTTATAACCGCGGCGCTCGAACGAGCGGCCGAGCGTGCGTGCAAACGCCTCGTCGTCTTCGACGATCAGTAAGCGCCGCTCCGCCGATGATTCGGCAGCGTCGTCGTCGGCTCCGGCCTCGGGCAAACCGTCTGCGTCCATTTGATTAATGTTCCTCTTCGTCATCGAGCATGAGCGCCGTCAGCGGCAACGTCAGCTTCACCATGGCGCCGCCTTGCGACCGGTTGCTTGCACTTACGCTGCCGCCGAGCGTGCGCGCTACATTTGCCGCCAGAAATAGGCCTAGCCCGCCGCCCGGGCGCCCTTTGCTCGACTGGTAGGGGGTACCCAGTTGGGCCAGCATTTCCGGCTCAAAACCGGGACCGATGTCTTCGACGGTGAGATCGAGCGCATCGTCCAGGTGGATGGCGCTAAGGCCTACCCAGCGGGGCGAGGCTTCCAAGGCATTGTCGAGCACATTGAAGATCATCTGCTTGATGGCCGAGTCGGAAACGATGCGCACGTCCAGGCCGAACCGATTTTCGTAGGCGAGTGTCGCCGCAGGGTGGTTGGCGCGCCATTGTGCGACCAGCTCGTCGAGAAAGGTAATGACGGTGGTCTGCACCGGTGCTTCGCCGCGTGCTTCGCCGGCCGAGAGCAAAATGCCGCTGACGATGGATTTGCAGCGCTGGACCTGGGCCTGCATCTCGGTGATTTCCTGCATCAGTTCGTGATCGATGGTAAAGGGCGGCATGTGTTGCCAATCGCCCAGGATCACTGCCAAGGTCGACAGCGGGGTGCCCAATTCGTGCGCGGCGCCGGAGGCCAGCAGACCCATATGGATAATGTGTTCTTCTTCGGCTGCGCGCTGGCGCAGGTCTGCCAGACGTTTGTCGCGTGTGCGCAGGTTGCGGCTGATGCGGGAGATGAAAATGACCAGCAGCGTCGCATTGAGCAGGAAGCAGATCAGCATGCCCTGGACATAGACGCTGTGCAATCCGAGATTGTGATCCGGCGGCAAGACCAGGGGTCTGCCGATCAGCGCCAAACCGCCAAAACAGCCCGCAGTGATGGCAACCATGGTCCAGGTGCTCCAGGCTTCCAGCAGCACTGCGCCCAGGCTGACCTGCAGCAGGTACAAAAAGATAAATGGATTGGCCGCGCCGCCGCTCAGATAGAGTTGCGCGGTAAGCGCGCTGACGTCCACCAGCAGCGCGATGAACAGCTCATTGTTGGTCACCTGGGGGTGGGTGCGCAAGCGCAACAGGCTCAGCAGGTTGAAGGTGATCAGGACGCCCAATACCGCCAGCATGTACTTCACCGGCAAGGTGATGCCGAATCCGTAGCGCACCACGGCGATGGTAAAGATTTGCCCCAGCACGGCGATCCAGCGCAATTGGATCAACAGCTGCATGTTCTTGCGGCCGGCCGAGTCGTTTTCGCCCCGGATGGCGATCAAGGCCCGTTGTACGGTTAAGCCGACCTGCGTCCTGAGGCTGGGGCTGGGGCTGGGCGGGCTGGGTTCGGCGACGGCGGTTTTAGTGGGGCGGGTCATCTTCGCGTTCTCTCTTAGCGCGAAGTATATTCGGTTCCCGGCCCACACGCCATGCGGCTGCGGCGGTCATCAAGGCCAGCACATACCAGGTGATGGCGTAGGAGAGATGGCTATTCGGAAAGACGACGACGGTCAGCCCGCCAACCGGCAAGGCCTCGGCGGTGGCGTCTGCATCGATGAAGTAGGGCGCGACGCGGTGCAGGCCGCGCGCGGCGGCAATGGCTTGGACGTCGCGTGAATACCATCGGTCAGCGGCGGGGTCGTTGTGGCGCAGGAAGCCGCCGTTGGGCTGCGTTATGCGCAAGAGGCCGGTGACGGTGACGGCGTGGTCGCCCGGTGCGGCAGAGGCGCGCGCGGTGCGATAGTCCCGTTCGGATGGTACGAAGCCGCGATTGATCAGTACCGTGCCGCCATCTGCCAAGCGCAGCGGCGTCATGACCCAGAATCCGCTGCCCAGTTCAGTACTCGCAGTGACCAGCGTTTCACGATCGATGAGGAAGTTGCCGCTGACCCGTACGCGCCGATATTCGTCGGCGCTGGCAGTGATTGCCGGCCATTGCGCCGGATCGGGGATGTTTACCGCCGGCGCGTGGATGCGCTGCTCTACCTTGGCGATGAGATCGAGCTTCCAGGCGCGGCGTTCAACTTGCCATGTGCCTAATGCGATGAAGCCGGCGACCATCAGTATCAGTATCGCCGCGCCGAACGCCGCCCGTGCAGTTGACGAACGGCGCGAACGTGGCGCGCGGTCCGTGGAAACTGGAAGGGTAGCGTTACGGCGTGGGGTGCTCAAGGCATGCTCAAGACATGATCAAGGCATGTTTTTCATGTCTTGCATGGTCGGCATCATATTGTGATTGAGGTGATACATCACCCAGATCGAGCCGCTCAAGGTAATGACGACGACGACAATCGTGAAAATTAACGCCAGGATGGTCCAGCCGCCCTCCGATTTGGTATTCATGTGCAGGAAGTAGATCATGTGCACCACGATCTGCACCACTGCCAGACCCATGACGACGAGTGCGGTCGTGTTGGAGTCGCCGACGCCACCGCTCATGACGATCCAGAACGGGATGGCGGTCAGGATGACGGCCAGCACGAAGCCGGTCATGTATCCCTTCAGGGTGCTGTGGCTGGCGCCGTCGCTATGCTCGTCGTGATGCCCAGCGTCGTGGTGTCCAGCGTTTTCGATATCCGTACTCACGGCAATACTCCCATCAGATAAACAAAGGTAAACACGCCGATCCAGACCACATCCAGGAAATGCCAGAACATGGAGAGGCACATCAGCCGGCGCTTGTTCTCGGCGATGAAGCCATGCTTTTTCAATTGGACCATCAGCGTAATCAGCCAGACGATGCCAAAGGTCACGTGCAGCCCGTGGGTGCCGACCAGCGTGAAGAAGGACGACAGGAACGCACTGCGTTGCGGGCCGGCGCCGTCATGGATCAGGTGTATGAATTCATACAGTTCCAGGCCGATGAAGACGGCGCCCAGCAGACCGGTGACAGCCAGCCAGATCATGGTCGGACGCATCCGCTTTCTTTGCATCTCCAGCATGGCGAAGCCGTAGGTGATCGAGGACAGCAAGAGCATCGACGTATTGACGGCCACCAGCGGCAGTTCGAACAGATCGGCGCCCGACGGGCCGGCCGCGTAGTTGCGGCCCAGCACGCCGTAGATGGCAAACAGGCAGGCGAAGATGAGGCAGTCGCTCATCAGGTAGAGCCAGAAGCCGAGCATCGTGCTGTTCTCGGCGTGGTGCTCGCCGGTGACGTGGAAGTTGAGTTTCTCCGGCGCGCTGCCGGCGGTGTTAAGAGTGGCGGTATTAGACATGTTTAGCCAGCAAAAGTGTGCGATCTGCTTCGGTGCGGATGACTTCATCGACCGGGATGTAATAGTCGCGCTTGTAATTGAAAGTGTGGCCGATTGTGACGACCAGCAGTGCGATGAACGACACGCCGGCCAGCAACCACATATGCCAGATCAAACCGAAACCCATCGCCAAGCTCAAGCCGGCAAGAATGATGCCGGCGCCGGTATTTTTCGGCATATGGATAGGCTTGAATCCGTCTTGCGGCCGCTTGTAATCGTGTTGCTTCATCTGCCACCAGGCGTCGCCGTCATGGATTTGCGGGGTGACCGCGAAGTTATAGGCAGGCGGCGGCGAGGAGGTCGACCATTCCAGCGTGCGGCCGTTCCATGGGTCGCCGGTGGTGTCGCGCAGCGATTCGCGGCGGCGATAGCTGACCACCAGTTGGATGATAAAGCTGGCGATGCCCAACGCGATCAAGAAGGCGCCGAAGGCGGCGATCACGAACCAGATCTGCAGCGATGGATCCTCGAAGTGGCTCATGCGGCGTGTCACGCCCATCAGACCGAGTACGTAGAGCGGCATGAACGCCAGGTAAAAGCCGACCAGCCAGAACCAGAACGAGCACTTGCCCCAGAACGGATCGAGCTTGTAGCCGAAGGCTTTCGGGAACCAGTAGGTGTTGCCGGCCATCAGGCCGAACAGCACGCCGCCGATGATGACGTTGTGGAAGTGCGCGATCAGGAACAGGCTGTTGTGCAGCACGAAGTCGGCCGGCGGCACGGCAAGCAGCACGCCGGTCATGCCGCCGATGACGAAGGTGACCATGAAACCGATGGTCCACAGCATCGGGACTTCAAACTTGATGCGGCCGTGATACATGGTGAACAGCCAGTTGAAAATCTTGGCGCCGGTCGGGATCGAAATAATCATGGTGGTAATGCCGAAGAACGAATTGACGCTGGCCCCCGAACCCATGGTGAAGAAGTGATGCAGCCAGACCAGATACGACAGCACGGTGATCACGACGGTCGCGTAGACCATCGAGGTGTAGCCGAATAGACGTTTGGCACTGAAGGTAGGAACAACTTCCGAATAGATGCCGAAGGCCGGCAGGATCAGGATGTACACCTCGGGGTGGCCCCAGATCCAGATCAGATTAACGTACATCATGGCGTTGCCGCCGAGATCGGTGGTGAAGAAGTTGGTGCCGACATAGCGGTCCAGCGTGAGCAGTGCCAGCACGGCGGTCAAGACTGGGAAGGCGGCGACGATGAGTACGTTGGTGCAAAGCGCGGTCCAGGTGAAGATCGGCATTTTCATCAGACTCATGCCGGGCGCGCGCATTTTGACGATGGTGGCCAGCAAGTTAATGCCCGACAGCAGCGTGCCGATACCGGCAATCTGCAGCGACCAGATGTAATAGTCGACGCCGACATCCGGGCTCGCGGCAAGGCCGGACAGCGGCGGATAGGCCAGCCAGCCGGTACGCGCGAATTCGCCGACGAACAGCGACATCATGACCAGGGCGGCGCCGCTGGTGGTCATCCAGAAACTGAAATTGTTGAGGAACGGAAAGGCCACATCGCGTGCGCCGATTTGCAGCGGGACTACGAAGTTCATGAGACCCGTGATGAGCGGCATGGCGACGAAGAAAATCATGATCACGCCATGGGCGGTGAACACTTGATCGTAGTGATGCGGTGGCAGAAAGCCGGCCGAGTCGCCGAAAGAAAAGGCCTGTTGCGCGCGCATCATGATGGCGTCGGAAAAGCCGCGCAGCAGCATCACCAGGCCAAGCACGATATACATGATGCCGATCTTTTTATGGTCGATGCTGGTAAACCAT
This sequence comes from Herbaspirillum sp., assembly GCA_028291765.1. Classification (GTDB taxonomy): domain Bacteria; phylum Pseudomonadota; class Gammaproteobacteria; order Burkholderiales; family Burkholderiaceae_D; genus Herbaspirillum. The sequence goes on along the minus strand of JAQGNR010000210.1, from coordinate 7,353 downwards.
TCACGCCACAAGTAACCCCAGGCGCGGTAATAGGTCAGCAGGCCGAGCAGCGCAACGCCGCCCAGCATGACCATGATGAAGGTAATTAACAGAATCGGTTCGTGGAAGGGAATTGCGTCCCAGGTCAGCCGACCGAAAATCAGCTTAATAAGATTGAGATGTTCAAACATGTGGGGTACCCGGATTGGAAGCGCTTGGTGAAAATTCGTTCGGGCCTTTGGCTTTGCATATCGCCTCGACGTAAGTGCGCACAGGGGCGTTGGCCAGCCCGATATGGCTGCGCGTCGCAGGATCGAGCGATGCGGCATGGTTGGGGCCGGTAAGCCCCATGCCGCCGTGGGCGTCGACGGCCATCATGTCTTTCATGCACATGCGATTGGCTTCCACGCAGCGATTCAGAATGGCGTCGTAAAGATCGGGCGCGACCGTGGCGTAATGATGCACCGGCACGCGTTCGCTGGGTTGTTCCAGTTTCAGATAGCTGTCGCGGCTCAATGTGTCGCCGTCGGCGCGGGTTTGTTGCACCCAGCTATCGAAATCGGCGGCCGTCATGCCATGGAACTGGAAGCGCATGCCGGAAAAGCCGGCGCCGCTATAGTTGGCGGAAAAACCTTCATACACACCCGGCTTGTTGATGACCGCATGCAGCTGGGTTTCCATGCCGGGCATGGCGTAAATCTGACCTGCCAGGGCCGGGATGAAAAACGAATTCATGACGGTCGAGGCGGTAATTTTGAACTGGATCGGCCGATCCACGGGCGCGGCCAGCTCATTGACAGTGGCAATGCCCAGCTCGGGATAGACGAACAGCCATTTCCAGTCGAGCGCCACCACCTCTACTTCCAGCGGTTTGACATTGGCCGGGATGGTGTCCTCGGCGTTAATCCGATCCAGCGACCGGTAGGGGTCGAGCTTGTGGGTACTGACCCAGGTCAGCGCGCCCAATGCAATAATAATGAGCAGCGGCGCGGCCCAGATCAGCAATTCGAGCATGGTGGAATGGTTCCATTCCGGGTCGTAGGTCGCTTTCGTGTTGGATGCGCGATAGCGCCATGCAAACCAGAATGTCAGCGCGATCACCGGTACGATGATGAGCAGCATCCAGAGTGTGGATTCGATCAGCAGGTCACGCTGCTGGACGGCAACATCGCCGGAGGGCGACAGCAGCACAGCGTTGCAGCCTCCCAATAGGGCGAGGAAGGGGCTGCCGATCAGAAGCGGCAGCGCAAGAGGGAGTTTTTTATGAGATGGCATCGCCGGGCGCGGGAAACGTCGCTATTTGAACGTTGAGAATCTACTCCGATCGAGGGGTGGCGTGAATTGGACATTTTGTCCTATAGCGGTAAGGCTCGACTAATGCGATCCTTCGTGTTGTATATAAATAGTCCGAATTGAGGAAGCATGATGTCCACCACGCACGAAGGCCACGCGCCTTCTTCTATAAGTACCGAGCAAGACGCCGCAGGCATCGCTGCCGGCCACGCCAAGGTCGCCCCGGGTGAAATTGCGGTGGGCGTCATTATCGGCCGTGCCTCCGAATATTTCGACTTCTTCGTCTACGGTATTGCCTCGGTGCTGGTATTCCCGAAAGTGTTCTTCCCATTCAAGAGTCAACTGGACGGCATGTTGTGGTCGTTCGTGATTTTTTCATTCGCCTTTATCGCCCGCCCGATCGGCACTACGCTATTCATGGCGATGCAGCGCCGTTGGGGGCGCGGCACTAAATTGACCGGGGCCTTGTTCCTGCTCGGCACCGCTACTGTAGGTATGGCGTTCGTGCCCGGTTATGCCGGGCTCGGCAGTACTTCCATCGTATTGCTGTCGATCTTCCGCGTTCTCCAGGGCATGGCCCTGGGCGGCTCCTGGGACGGCTTGCCTTCGCTGCTGGCGCTCAATGCGCCGCGCGCGCGGCGCGGCTGGTACGCGATGCTGGGCCAGCTCGGCGCACCGGTCGGCTTCATGCTGGCCAGCGCCTTGTTCCTGTTTTTGCACGCCAGCCTTTCGAGTGCGGACTTCCTGGATTGGGGCTGGCGTTATCCGTTTTTTGTGGCGTTTGCCATTAACGTGGTGGCGCTGTTTGCGCGCCTGCGTCTGGTGATGACCGAAGAATATACGCAGTTATTGGAAGAGGGCGATCTGGAGCCGATTCCTATTATCCAAATGCTGCGCGCGCAGGGTTACAACATTTTTATCGGTGCGTTCGCGGCGCTTGCCAGCTATGCGCTGTTCCATCTGGTCACGGTGTTTCCGCTGTCATGGATTGCGCTGCGTGAATCGCAGGAAATCGACAGCGTGCTGATGGTCCAGATTGCCGGCGCGGTGGTGGGGATGCTGGGAACCGTTGCTTCCGGCCTGATTGCAGATCGCATCGGCCGCCGCACGACGCTCGGCCTGCTGGCTGTTCTGATTGCTATTTTCAGTCTGTTCGCCCCAACGTTGCTGGGCGGCAGTGCGCAGGCGCAGGATACGTTCATTATTGTGGGTTTCGCCTTGTTGGGGGTGTCTTACGGGCAAGCGGCCGGCACCGTAACGGCGAATTTTGAACGCCGCTTCCGTTACACCGGTGCGGCGTTGACGACAGACATCGCCTGGCTGCTGGGCGCCGCCTTTGCACCGCTGATTGCGCTGGGTTTGTCGGCCAATTTCGGCCTCGTCTATGTCAGCGCTTATCTGCTCTCGGGTGCGGCGTGCACAATTCTGGCGCTGAGAATTAATCGTGCGTTAGAGGCAGTGGCGCGTTGATTATTTAAGCGCGCAACACATACACAAAGACGCGCAAAGAGAATCCCGCGGTTTTATTGTCTGCTAGGCAATTACTTTAGGTAGTCAGCATGTATCGAATAGTTTCGGTTGTTGTTCGAAACTATCGATATAAATATATTGACTATGCTTGTATAAAAACTAAGCGTCATCGACAATAAATAGTAATTAACTATATCTAGCGGGAAACTCTCTATGCTTATGTCCAGCCAGGCCAGCCGTCATGCGCATGCGCTGTTGGATGCACGCGCCGAGAGCCGCATGCTGCCGCTGTTATCTGCGCAAGAACCCTTATCGATTCCGGATGCCTATCAAATCGCCGAGCGTATCGCCGCGATCCGCACGGCGCAGGGCGAGACGCAAGTCGGCCGGAAAATCGGCTTTGCCGTGCATAAGGATTTGGATCGCTACGGCATTACGGATGGGAGTGAATCGAATACGCCGATCTGGGCGCCCATTTTCGATACCACCGTGCGCTACGCGCAGGACAATCACGGCATTCAAAGTTTGTACGGCGCACTGCAGCCGAGGATCGAGCCGGAGATTATTTTCAAGCTGGGATCGGCGCCGCCACCGAACGCCACGCTGGATCAGATCGCCGATTGCATCGAATGGATGGCGCACGGATTTGAGATTGTTGTCTGCCCATTCGTTAATTGGGAATTCACCGTCGCCGATGTGATTGCCGGCTTCGGTCTGCACGGCATGTTGATCATCGGCGAGCCGCACGTTTTGTCGGCGGCGACGCGTCGCAATCTGGCGGTGCTGTTGGCCAGTTCCAGCGTTTCGCTATCGTGCAGCAGCGATCAGCATGCGATTTTGCTAGCGGCCGGATTTTGCAACGATTTGCTGGATAGTCCTCTGCATGCCTTACTGCAACTGCAACGGCTTTTGAAAACCCAGCCTGGCGCGGCGCCCTTGCGGGCCGGCGAAATCATTACTACCGGGACCTGGACGGATGCGTATCCGATTCAGGCTGGACAAACCTGGATTACGGCGTTTTCGGGGATTGCCTTGCAGGGGTTGACCGTGGGGTTTGTTTGATCGATCAATAAACGATCAAGCAACAAGCGGCCAAACAACAAATCACCCAATCAACCGCCCGCCCTTAACCCGCAACCCCTTCCGGGCCAGCCCAGGCGCCAGCGCACTCAACGCCGCCAACACATCGCCGCTATGCGCATGGCAAATCGCCACCCCCAGCGCATCGGCCGCATCCGTGCCCGGCATGCCCGACAGCGACAATAAACGCTGCACCATATCCTGCACCTGCTGCTTTTGCGCCTTGCCCTGCCCGACCACTGCCTGCTTGACTTGCAGCGCCGTATATTCGGCCACCCGCAGGTCGGCAAACACCAGCGAACAGATCGCAGCGCCGCGCGCCTGACCCAGCAGCAAAGTCGATTGTGGATTGACGTTGACGAATACTTTTTCGATGGCCGCGCAATCGGGCGCGTAGGCGGCGATCACTTCGGCCACGCCGGCGAAAATGGTTTTCAGACGTTCCGGCAGATCGGCATCCGGCGTTTTGATGGTGCCCGATGCGATATAGCTCAGCTTATTGCCTTGCTTGTCGATGACACCGAAGCCGGTAGTACGCAAACCCGGATCGATGCCAAGAATTTTCATCGTGCGTTCGGCTTAATGACGGAAGTGGCGGGTACCGGTCAGCAGCATGACCACACCCTGCTCATCGGCCGCATCCACCACTTCCTGATCGCGCATCGAACCGCCCGGATGAATGACGCTGGTGGCGCCTGCCGCAACCACCACATCGAGCCCATCGCGAAACGGAAAGAACGCATCCGAGGCCACGGCCGAACCGGCCAGCGACAAGCCGGCATTTTCCGCCTTGATCGATGCGATACGCGCAGAATCGATACGGCTCATCTGACCGGCGCCCACGCCCAGCGTCATGCCGTTGCCGCAAAATACGATTGCGTTCGATTTCACGAATTTGGCGACGCGCCAGGCAAACATCAGATCTTCCAATTGCTGCGGCGTCGGTTGCTTTTTGCTGACCACTTTGATATCGGCCGGCAAGACATTTTTGCTGTCCGGCGATTGCACCAGCAGACCGCCGCCGACACGTTTGAAATCATAAGTATTCAATGCAGCGCCAAGCGCAATTTCCAGCAGGCGAACATTTTGTTTGGCCGCAAACACCGCGCGCGCTTCGGCGCTGAACGACGGCGCAATCAATACTTCGACAAACTGCTTGGCGACGATTTCCGCGGTGCGGCCATCGAGTGGACGGTTGAAGGCGATGATGCCGCCGAAGGCCGAAGTCGGATCGGTTTGCAGCGCCTTGCTGTACGCTTCAAACGGGTCCGCGCCCAGCGCAACGCCGCATGGATTGGCATGTTTGACGATGACGCAGGCGTTGCTGTCGAAGGTCTTGACGCATTCCCACGCAGCATCGGCGTCGGCGATATTGTTATACGACAATTCCTTGCCTTGCAATTGATGGTAGTTAGCCAGCGCGCCTTCCACTTTATTCAAATCGCGGTAAAACGCCGCCGATTGATGCGGGTTTTCGCCGTAACGCATTTCCTGCACTTTTTCGAAATGCAGATTCAGCGTAGTTGGATAGGCGCTGCGCGTGGCGTGTTGCTTGTCTTCGCCCAAGGCGGTGAAATAATTCGTGATCGCGCCATCGTATTGCGCGGTGTGCGCAAACACTTTTTTGGCCAGCATGAATTTGGTCGCATAAGTGACTTCGCCCTGCCCCGCCTCTAATTCGGCCAGCACGCCGGCATAATCGGCCGGATCGCACAAGACAACGACGTCCTTATGATTTTTAGCCGACGAGCGCAACATGGCAGGACCGCCGATGTCGATATTTTCGATTGCATCTTCCAGCGAGCAATGCTCTTGCGCCACGGTTTTCTGAAACGGGTACAGATTGACGACCACCATATCGATGGTCGGAATGCCGTGTTGCTGCAGCGCCGCTACATGCTCCGGAAAATCGCGGCGGGCCAGGATGCCGCCGTGCACTTTCGGATGCAAGGTCTTGACACGTCCATCCAGCATTTCCGGGAAACCGGTGTAATCGGCCACTTCGGTGACCTTGACGCCGTTATCGGCGAGCAGTTTGGCGGTACCGCCAGTGGACAGAATATTGACACCCATTGCAGACAAGGCGCGCGCTAATTCAAGGACACCGGTTTTATCTGAAACGGAAATAAGAGCTTGTTTGATCATGGAGATACCGTGCGGGAAGTGAACTGGAGAAATTAAAATGGACTAAAAATGGCCCGGGATGCGGCAATGCCACATCGACCGGATGCCTGCTCACGCCAAACCGTGCGCCTGCAATTTCTTGCGTAAGGTATTGCGATTGATCCCGAGCATTTCGGCCGCCATCGACTGGTTGCCGTCAGCCAGCGCCATGACTGCTTCAAACATTGGTTTCTCGACCGTGACGATCAGCATTTCATAAATATTCGAAGGTGTTTGCTCGCCCAAATCCCTGAAATATTTTTCCAAACTATTCGTGACGGCGGCCTGAATACTTTCTTTACTCATTGTGCTGTTCTTTTTTTCTGGTTTAAGCGGCCAGAGCGATACTTGCTTCGCCCTGCTCGCCGGATGCGTATTGTAACCGCTCGCCATAGCCGGTCTGTAAATCAAAAAAAGCACGCACCGCAAGCAGTTGCTGGCGGCAATCTTCCAGTGTGTTCATGCGCTGCCGGAACGCCTCGCCGCCATGCAGGTCGCGCACATACCAGCCGATATGTTTGCGTGCCGTGCGCACGCCGAGATAGTCGCCGTAAAACGCATAATGCGCCTCCAGATGTTCGTGCATCAAGGCCTGCACTTCCGTCACCAGCGGCGCTGGCAGCGACTTGCCGGTACGCAGAAAATAATCGATCTCGCGGAAAATCCAGGGCCGGCCCTGCGCTGCGCGGCCGACCATGACCGCATCGGCCTTGGTGAACGCCAATACCTCGCGCGCCTTTTGCGGCGTGGTGATATCGCCGTTGGCCACCACCGGAATCGACACCGCGGCCTTGACTGCGGCAATCGTGTCGTACTCGGCCATGCCGCTGTAACCATCGGCGCGGGTGCGCCCGTGCAAGGTCAGCATCGCGATGCCGCTTTGCTCGGCCATGCGTGCAATCGTCAACGCATTCTTGTTGAGCCGATCCCAGCCGGTACGGAACTTCAGGGTGACCGGCACGTCCACGGCGCGCACCACGGCGTCCAGGATCTCGCCGACCAGCGTTTCATGCTGCAACAGCGCCGAACCGCACCAGCTGTTGCAGACCTTTTTCACCGGGCAACCCATATTGATATCGATCACCTGCGCGCCGCGATCGACATTGAAACGCGCGCATTCGGCCAGCACGGTTGGATCGGCGCCGGCGATCTGCACCGCCTTCGGTTCCATTTCGCCATCGTGATTGGTGCGGCGGGAGGTTTTCTCGCTATGCCACAAACGCGGATTCGAGGCCGCCATTTCGGAGACCGCATAACCTGCGCCCAATTGCTTGCATAACTGGCGGAAAGGTCGATCCGTCACGCCAGCCATGGGCGCGACAAATACATTATTGTGCAAAAAATAAGGGCCTAGCTTCACAAGAATGC
>JAQGNR010000180.1 GCA_028291765.1 Herbaspirillum sp. | reverse complement strand
TGCGGTGCCGGCGTTGGATCGATCTCCAGCGCCAATGTCGGCGCGGCGCCGAGCGCCGCGGCCAGGCGCGGCTCGAACGGATAAAAATCGGCGCGGCCGACGTGCATGGTGCCGAACAGATATAGCGTATGGCTTGCCTGCGTAATTTTGTACAACGCGCCATGGGGCGGCTGTTGCCATTCCTGCACTTGTAGCGGCGCCGATTGTGTTGCGGATGGCAGATAAAGACAGAGCAGACTCGTCAAAATCACTATAATTCGGTGTCTCGATGGCTGTAGCAGTTGTTGCAGCCGTAACAACGGCCGCGGCCATGATGTTGCGCCGGCTAATTTCGTTCTCTGCACCTTTTTCCTTTTTTCAAATCGCGGCAAAAAATAACCGTGGCAAAATAATCGTGGCAAATACTACACCGCTCTGGCTGTTCGATCTCGATAACACGCTGCATAACGCTTCGCACGCCATTTTCCCGGCCATCAACGTCAATATGAATGGCTATATTGCGCAGATACTGCAGCATGCCGGGCTGGCCAGCGATGCCGATTCGGTCAGTGCGCTGCGTCAGCAATACTGGCAGCGCTACGGTGCGACGCTGGCGGGCATGGTGCGCCATCATGCGGTGCGTGCAGAAGATTTTTTGCGGGAAGCGCATCGCTTCGACAATCTGGCGCAGATGATTCGCACCGAACGTGGTCTGGTGCATCTGCTCAAGCGTTTGCCCGGCCGCAAAATCCTGCTGACCAATGCGCCCCGGGCGTATTCTAAAAGCGTGCTGCGCCATCTTGGCCTGCATCTGCATTTCGCCAGACACATCTCGATCGAATCCATGCAAGTGCATGGCCAGTTACGTCCCAAGCCTTCGCGGCAGTTTTTGCGCAAGTTGCTGGCGACCCAGCGGATTGCGGCGCGGCGTTGCATTCTGGTAGAGGATACGGTCGAAAATCTGAGAGCCGCCAAGCAGATTGGCATGCGCACGGCCTGGATGACCGGTTATTTGCGCCATACGCCGCCGGTTGCCGGCATGATGCAGAAAGCGCTTCGGCTGGCGCGGCGGCCGGCTTATGTCGATTTTAAAGTGGCATCGCTGCATCAACTTGCGCGCAGCGTTGCACGTTAGCTCGTTGGTTCGTTAGTTCGTTGGTCAGTCCGGTGCGCGGCGGGCGCAGTCTGCGCACCAGCCTTTGATTGTCAGCTCCACTTCGTGGCCCTGAAACCCTTTTCCCAATGTTTTTTCGAGTGCGTGTTGCAGTTGCAAGGCCGCGGATTTCCGGTCGTCGGTGGCGGGCAGCACACTACCGAGGAAAGTCGCATCGGCGGTGTCGTCGAGACAGAATACCCTGGCGCAACGGGTGCACTTGAAATGGCCATGCTGATGCTGGGTTTGCTGTTTGCGATGCTGGTGGGGGCTACCGTCTGCGTGTTCGTGATGTTCGGCGCCGGCGCTATAGCGGAAGATGCGATCGTCGATGGCAATCTTGTGCGCCAATCCGGCCTCGGTCAGGCAGTCCAGTGCGCGATACAGCGTGACCCGATCCATTGCGGTGAATGTGTCCTGAATATCCTGATGCGATAGCGCGGCGCGGGTGGTCAATAGCGTACTCAACACATTGGTTCTGGCCGCCGTCACGCGTACCGAGGCGTCGCGCAGCAGCAATTCGGCATAGGCGCGCGCGTCGCCGATTTCCGGTATGGCCGGGACGGCTGGCTTGCGTGGGATGGATTTGATGGTCATGGATTTTCTGCTACGGGGCAAAGCCGCAAGGCTTAAAACAGCGATTATGCCTTATTTAGCATCGATTTTTTTCGCGCGCGGATGCGCCGCATCGTAGACTTGCGCCAGTCGCTGGAAGTCTAGCGAGGTGTAGACCTGGGTGGCCGTGATCGATGCGTGGCCGAGCATCTCTTGCACCGCGCGCAAATCGCCGGAACCCTGCAGCATGTGTGAGGCAAACGAGTGGCGCAATACGTGCGGATGCATATTGCTGGGAATACCCAGCGCTTGCCCGTGCGCTTTCAGGCGCAGTTGCAGCACGCGCGGCGACATGCGGCTGCCGCGTTCGCTGAGAAACAAGGCGCTTGCGTACTCCGGCTGGTCGGTTTTGACCAAGGTCTCGCGTATCGCCAGCCACTGGTGAATGGCTTGCAGGGCCGGTGCGCCGACGGGGACCCGGCGCATTTTATTGCCTTTGCCGGTCACGGTGACTTCACCGGCATCGAAATCGATCCAGCCCGATGAGGTGTAGCCGGGGCTGCTCATGTAACGCACATCCAGTCCACTCAACTCGGCCACGCGCAGGCCGCTGGAATACAGTAACTCGAACATCGCGCGATTGCATACTTGCATGGCGCTGGCGCTATCTTTGAGCGGATTGGCGCTCGATACCACGGCAATGGCATCGTCGGCCACCAGCGCCTTGGGCAGCGGGCGCGCGCGTTTCGGTGCTTTGACGCCGTCGACCGGATTGGATTTGAGTTCGATCTGTTCCGACAGCCACCCATAGAAACCTCGCCAGGCGGAGAGTTTGCGGGCAATCGAGCGCGGATTGAGGCCTTTGGCGTGTAGTTGTGCCGCAAATTTCCGGATATGAGCGTGACTGACGCTGGCGTAGGGCGCCTCGTCGGTCTGCGGATTGTGTTCGTGTGTCGGCAGGGTTTGCACCATTGCCGTCAGCTCTTGCAGATCGCGGGCGTAATTGCTGACGGTATGCGGTGAGAGCTGGCGTTGTTCGTTCAGGTTGGCGAGATAGCGACCGATGGTGTTGGCAGAGCCGGTGGCCGCGGTGGCTGGGGCAGCATCGGGCGCGGCGGCATTCACATCAGCCGCGCAGGCTGCTGAGCGCGGCGCTTGCCGTGGCGGCAATTCTGGACAGGAAGTCGGTGGCCATCTCGGCGCTGAAGCGGTGCGCGTCTTCCGAACCGAGCACCAGCAAACCGAAGGCTTGGGCCGAGGCCTCGCTGCGCAGCGGCAGAATCGCGATGGATTGCACGGCGCCCGGTTCGGCCAGCCATAGGGCGGCTTCAAAATCGTTGTTCGGGCCGCAAAACGGCGCGCTCAGACCGTCTGCGAAGAGATGCGCGTCCGCCGAGGTTGGGGCGGCGTACCAGGCGTCTGTATGCTCGGCGCCGAGTTGCCACAGGCGCAGTGTGACTTGCGGCACATTGAACACCGTTTGCAGGCCATCGATCAGCGCGCGCGGCAATTCGTGCTCGTTGCGTACTGCCAGCAAGGCGCGCGTCCAGGTTTGAAACTTGCTCGCGATTTCATCGTTCTCATGCGCGATGCGCAATAGATCGGCCATGTGCAGATCCTGGATTTTGATCTTTTCGCGCAGGATTTCCATTTGCCGTTCCTGTAGCGAAATGGCGCGTCCCAGCACCGGACTGGTCAGTTTGATCCGGCCCAGCAGTTCGGCATGCTCTTCGAAGAAATGCGGGTGATCGAACAGGTAATCGACGACAAGGTTGGAGTCCAGAAGTACGGTCATTTGGCGGCTATGGTTCGTGGATAAGGAAATACGGAAAATACGGTGAATACCGGATTGTTGCCAGATTATGTCTGCTAAGCCCGGCGCTTGCAACTATGGATGAATAGGTTGACCAGAGTGGTGAGGAGGAGAGGGGCGCTGAAAATGAATCGGGCTTACATGGTTGCCCATGTAAGCCCGATTATTTCAGATCAAGTTTTAATTCCCGGCATAGTCTGCCGGTCATCAAGCCTTAATTAGAATGTGTGGCGGATGCCAACGCCCAGACCGTAAGCAGAACCGCCATTTGGGTTTGCGTTTTGGGCGGTGCCTGACAGAGCCAGTGGATTAGCTACATCCGATGTACGCACGTATGTTGCAACTGCGTACAGATCAGTACGCTTGGACATGAAGTAGTCAGTACCAATGAATGCTTGGTTCAGGCGGCCTTGTGGCGTGCCGTTGATGAAGCTGACGTTAGTGTGCGCCAGACCGGTCAACAATTTCAGCGATGCTGTCAGGTTGTGGTTGTAACCCAGTTCAAAAATATCCAGTTTGTTATTAGCGCTTGACGAGCCAAAAGAACCGGTGTTGAAGATTTGAGAAAGAGTTGGAGAGGCTTGTGCCGTCAATGGCTGCATTTTCACGCGCGACCAGTTACCGTACAGTTTGCCGAAACCGAAGTCGTAGCTAGCACCCAAAGTGAAAGTCTTGGTTGCTGTGTTGCCCATGTTGGCGGTTACAGCGGCAGCGTCGGCTTGTTGAGTACTAGCAGAACTACCAGCAGCAGCATTAGCTGCTTCGACGTTGATCAAGTTGCGGTCGGCAGGCGACAAGCCAACTTTACTTTGGTAGTAATCGCCACCGAAAGCCAGAGGGCCGTTGTCGTATTTCAGGCCGGCTGCCCAAACTGAGCCAGCGCTACCGCCACCAGCTTGTTGACCCAGACCGTACATGACGCCGCCGTTCAGGCCACCGATAACTGGCATGTCGTAACGGATCGAATTGTTGGTGCGGTCACCTTGCAGACGGGCTTGTTTATTGCCGTCGACAGTGGAGAAGTTAGTCACGTAACCAGCGTGCGAAAATGTGTTGATGCCGCCGTCTGTGCCGGAGTAAGCAAAGTCAGTTTGACGACCGATGTTGATCGAACCGAAGTTACCCGACAGGCCGACTGTCGATGTACGGCCGAACAGTGTGTTGGAGCCAGCATCTTGTTGAGCGCCAGCGCCGTTATTTGCAGTGAAGCCCATTTCCAATTGGAAGTTGGCTTTCAGGCCGCCGCCCAGATCTTCAGAACCCTTGAAACCCAAACGCGAACCGGACATTACGCCGGACTGCACCGCAAACAAGCTGTTGTTATTAGTGCCTGCTTTGTTTTGGTACATAACGCCCATATCAACGACACCGTAGATGGTGACCGATGTTTGCGCTTGTGCAGCGGCTGCGAACGAGCCCAATACAGCTAGAGCGAGTAGTGATTTTTTCATTTGATTGACATCCTTCTATAAAAATAGTCTTGAGGATCCGTGTTTCTGGTCGGATGTCAGAACATTACGTCGTCTCTATGGCTATGCCTAAGGCTTTGTTAGTTGAAATGCAAAAACCTTGTCAAAATGGAGATTCCCCGCAGAAGGCGTTGTTTTTTTCTGACAATTTGACGCTACGCTTACCTCTTGTTACAGGTGCGTTACAGCTGGCGCTTTATGCTCCGTCTCAGCATTAGATTGTTGTATGAATAATGCATATTTGCCTCTGAGAAGCCATTTTTAAAAATCAACTTGGTTATTTACGCAATAATTAGTTCTTCCGAATCGAATTGGGGTCGTATGGCAAATCGAGAGGATCTCGCAATTATTCGCGCCGCCAGAGCTGGACAGGCGAAAGCGCAACTGGCATTAGGTAAGCGGTATTTAATAGGCGGCAGCGGTTTGCCGCAAAGTCTGACGACGGCCATGCATTGGCTGGAACGTGCCGCGCGTGCCGATCAGGCTGAGGCCTGGTCGCTGATCGGCGCGCACATTCCTTATGAGTTGGCTACGCAGGCTGCCGATGTGGTGTCGTTTTCCACCTGGTATGAGCGTGCGTTCGAACAGGGGGTGATCGAGGCCGGTCTGGTATTCGCCAAGTTGGTGCTGACGCAAACGCCGCTGCAGCAAATAGATGGTTTGCATGACAAGGCAATCAGGATGCTGGAGGCAGCGGCCGAATCGGGCGCGGCTGAAGCACAATGGCTGCTGGCGCAACATGACGGCACAGCATCGACGGCCAAGACGCTATCGGTTTCAGGATATGGCGCTGCCGCACCGCCGCTGCACTCGGGGCAGGTGTGGGCCGAACGTGCTGCCGATGCCGGCATTGCGCAGGCGCAGTACTTATTAGCTGACGCCGCTTGGGATAACACGGATCGGGTCGCTTATCTGCATCGGGCCTTGCCGTTGGCGCGGGCATTGTGTGTGCAATACGCAGCGCAGCTTGGGCAATTGAATGCGCCGTCGCCGGCGCTGGCGCAGCAACTGGGCAGCGATAAGCTGCTGTTGTTATCGCGTTGTTGCGAAGCGCTGCTGCAGACGATCGATTACGACCCGGACGAAGTGCAGCAGTTTTGGGAATTGGCGGCCTTCGCCGACGATGAGCAGGCGCAATTTGCATTGGGTTTGTCGTATGCGCGCATGCAGGCCGATGGTACGCGTTCGGCCATTGGCAATGGCTCGGCGCATTATAAGAAGGCGGTGCGCTGGCTGACATTGGCAGGCGAAGGCGGACTCGCCGAGGCCTGGTATGCGCTGTCGCGGATATTTTTGAAGCCGGAGTTTTCGCAACGCAGTTTGGCCGATGCGCAGTTTCATCTGGAGCGCGCCGCAGAGATGGGACACTGCGCGGCGCAACTGGAGTGCGGGGTCAGTGCATGGCGTAATCGCCGCGACGACGCATCGAACGATGTGCGCGCCGTTTATTGGTTGCAAAAGGCTGCGGGGCAAGGAAATGGGGAGGCCATTGCTTTATTGGCCAAGATTACCGATACGGTAGCGCCCGTAGCATGGGCGCAACAGGCCCAGCGGCAGGTGACGCGGGCCATTATCAATGCGCATCCGTTTCTCGCCGCGCGCATCGAGCTGGCCGTATTATTCGGCCTGGCGCAGGCGGAAGCCTTGTTGATCGATGTCAATCATGCCGATCGCGGCCATTGTCTGGTGGTGGATATCCGGGCGCAATATGCGCGCAGCAAACGCCGCCTGATTTCCGTGGCTACCGGGGAACAGCGCGCTGCGTTGCATCGCATCGGGCGCTTGTTTGAAGACGTCGATTGCAGTGTCAACGGGCTGGAGGGTAATTACCGGCAGCGTTTGTACCGTCTGAAGACGGTGCTGCCGCCGCAGAACGCATCGGATACGGATGCTGAAGATGAAGTGGTATTGGCGGATTAAGGCTTGTTCTGGGGTTGTTGCGAAATTAAGGGCAAGGCAGACTGTTGCGGGCTGTAGCGGATGTTTGTGCTCCGTTCGTGTCATTCCGGCGGCCTGCGGCCACCTCCCTTCTTTACCTCA
>JAQGNR010000176.1 GCA_028291765.1 Herbaspirillum sp. | reverse complement strand
GAGGCGGGCTGTTGCGGCTGTGGCGGATGTTTGTGCGCAGTGAGGTAAAGGAGGAGGGGGCCGCAGGCCACCGGGGGACACGAACGGAGCACAAACATCCGCTACAGCCCGCAACAGTCTGCCTTGCCCTTAATTTCGCAACAAGCCTCTTAGCTATTTCGTCCTGCATTTTTACATTGGCATTTAATACTGATACGAAGAAATATTCTTTAAATTGCGGAAATTGCCTTTCCAATTCTCTATATCGGAACGGTCTCGTTTGTTTAAATTGATAAACCGGCCACTGCCGCCAGCCGCATGGTAAATTCAAAAAGGATCGCAACAGCCCATGGCAGCAAACGGCCAAAGCTACTCGTCCGGATTTAGCCTGAACAAACAAACTTGCAAAAACTGACTATAAATAAAAAGCAACGTCGACTTTGAAGGGAAATAAAAATGAATAAATCATCCGTGAAATCGTGTGTGGCTGTATTGTTTTTGAGTCTGAATTTTTTGATTGCCGTATCTGGATTTGCGCAATCGAAACCGAATCCAAGCGTCGCCGATATCGCTCTGCTGCAGGGACCAAACCGCCTTCAAACATTGATCGACGGCGCAAAAAAAGAAGGCCAGTTAAACATCTATGTCGTGCATACCGCATTGCCGGGGATGGCCGCTGCATTTACCAAGAAATACGGCATTAAGGTCAATCTGTGGCGCGCCAGTTCGGAAAACGTTTTGCAAAGAATCGTGACCGAGGCGCGCGCCGGGCGCAACGAGCTGGATATTGTGCAAAATAATGCGCCGGAAATGGAAGCATTGCATCGTGAAAAACTGCTGCAGCAAGTTAATTCGCCTTATCTCAACGATCTGCTGCCGCGCGCCATTCCAGCGCACAAAGAGTGGGTCGGATACTCCATCGAGATGTATGTCCAAGCCTACAATACCGGCAAAATCAAGAAGGAAGATCTGCCCAAAACCTATCAGGATTTGCTCGATCCGAAATGGAAAGGCAAGCTGGGGATAGAACAAGGCGATGAGGCCTGGTTTGCCGCTGTTCTGCAGGAACTTGGTCAGGAAAAGGGAACGAAACTGTTCAAGGACATTATCGCCACCAACGATATTTCGGTGCGCAAGGGTCACACCCTGCTGGGCAATATGGTGGCGTCCGGCGAAGTCCCGTTGGCTTTGACCTTATATAGCTATAACCCCGATCAGATGAAAGACAAAGGTGCGCCGGTTGAACGCTTTAATATTGCCCAGCCGATTGCGCAGTTTCAGACCCTCGGAATGCTGCAAAAAGCGCCGCATCCTTACGCTGCGGCTCTGTTTTACGACTTTATGCTGACCGATGCTCAGCAAATGCTGGCTGATGAACACGATATCGCCACCAGCAAAAAATTCGATACGGAGCAGAAAAATGCATCGATGAAATTTATCGACCCCGCTGCTGCGTTGGATCAGGATGAGAAATGGCATCAAGCTTACGACGATGTTTTTGTTAAGCGGATGAAGTAGCGGAAAATTTCAAAAGCAAAGGCCTGCAGCCAGGCCCATAGAATTGAGGGCTGGCTGGAGGCCGTTTCTGCGCAAAATGATCAAGCTTATCTAAAACGTTGCCTGAACTTGGCCGATTTAGTATTATTACGACTCTGTCATTGGGGAGTAGCTAGCCTTTCTTCACGAAAGGAACTCACGTCAACATTCTTGGGACTCAAACATCCCGTGGTGTGAGTAGCAACCGGGAGTACATTTCCCGGCTTGATCAGCAAGACCTTTGGCCACAATGCGATTATCCCTAGCCGGACGAGCCGCATTGCTGCGCCAATGGTTTAATCGCTCGTCCGGCTACATTTCTTTCATGTTCATCACCTTTGTATTATTTTTCCTGTCTGCGGGCGCGATCTATTTTGCGTGCGAATTCTTCGTCAATGGCGTGGAGTGGCTCGGCCGCGGGCTCAAGCTTAGCGCTACTGCTACTGGTTCGGTGCTGGCCGCGTTCGGCACCGCTTTGCCGGAAAGCGCGGTCACTTTTACCGCTGTCGTCATGGGCAGCACCCCGCAGCAAAAAGATATCGGCGTAGGCGCTGCATTAGGCGGACCGCTGGTGCTGGCCACTATTGCGTATGCCGTCGTCGGATTCGCATTGCTCAAACACCGACGCCAGCAACAGGACCGGTATGGCATTTCAGTCAACCACCGGCGATTAAGCCATGATCAGGCCTGGTTTCTGGGCATCTTTGTCGTCAAAGTTGGCCTTGGCCTGGTTGCGTTCACGATCAAGCCTTGGCTTGGCGTAGTGTTTTTAGCGGCCTACGCGCTCTATGTCTGGCGTGAATTAAGGAACGACGAAGACCATTCGGAAGATGAATTGGAGCCGCTCAAAATCCGCCCGAAGGAGGCTGAACCGACGCTTTTTTGGGTCGCACTGCAAACCGTGGCGGCTTTAGCGGTAGTAGCGGTGGCATCGCGCATTTTTGTCATTCAGATCGAGTCGTTGGGCATCGCATTCGGTATGTCTGCGCATATGGCTGCGCTGCTGTTGAGTCCGATTGCTACCGAGTTGCCTGAAACAATGAATGCGCTCATCTGGGTTCGGCAAGGTAAGGAGCGCTTGGCACTCGCCAATATTTCAGGCGCAATGATGATTCAAGCGACGATCCCGAGCGCACTTGGCTTGTTCTTCACGCCATGGCTGTTCGATGGTCCGTTAATGGCCGCCGCTGTGGTCACGATGATTGCCGTTGTTGCACTGTGGATGTTTTTCCGTAGAGGGATCATGGACAGCCGATTACTGGCATCGATTGGGTTGATGTACTTGGTGTTTGTGGGGTATCTGGCTTGGTATTTTAGGTGAAATGGTTTGGCTGGCAGCGCTTTATTGGGTTGCTTGTTTAGGGGTAGGTGTAGAGGGGAAGATGACTGCGCTCCGAGGTTTTGGAATTCAAAACGATCAATTCAAATCTAGGACTTGACAACATATACAAATATTTGTATATTCAAGCCAATGAGTAATCCCAAGCTAGTTGAATTTCGAGGCAGCGCCCTTGACGATCTACGTACGTTTCCCGTTTCAGCTCGACGCGATGCAGGCTATCAACTCGACCAAGTGCAGCAAGGTTATGAACCGGACGACTGGAAGCCGATGAGCACTATAGGCAAAGGTGTGCGGGAAATTAGAATCCGGGACGAGGCCGGCGCTTTTCGAGTGATCTATATCGCTAAATTTGCAGATGCCATCTATGTATTGCATTGCTTTCAGAAAAAGACGCAGAAAACGAGCAAAACGGATTTAGATTTAGCCGAGAAACGCTATAAGGATTTACTAAAGGAGTTAGAGCGATGAGTAAAAAACAATTTGCCAGCGTGTGGGATGCGATCGAAGACACGCCAGAAGAAGCGGAAAACATGAAGCTCCGCTCTATACTGATGATGGCCTTGAAAAATCATATCGACCGCCGCAACTTGACCCAAGTTCAAGCGGCCAAGCTGTTCGGCATTACGCAACCGCGCGTTTCCGATCTTATGCGTGGCAAGATCGGCCTGTTTGCTTTAGATGCCTTAGTTAATATGGCCACAGCGGCCGGTTTGCACGTGGAGATGCGTATTCTGGAAGCTGCGTAGTTTCAGCCATTAACCCGCCTGCTTAAACAACTCTGTCGCCACTGGAAACATGATCATTTTTAAATTACATCTTTTGCGGAGCACAAGAAAAAGGCCCACATGACTGTGGGCCTTATCAATACTGGTGCTGGCTGCAGGACTTGAACCCGCCACCCCCTGATTACAAGTCAGGTGCTCTACCAGATGAGCTAAGCCAGCGAAACTTGGAAGAACGAAATTATACTCTATTTAATTCTCTTGAGGGTCGGCCGGTCGGCTTTTTTTGCTGGCCCGCCGTCGTCTGGAGCGGGTGGTGTGTCATCGTCGGATTTGGCTGCCGGCACCGACGCCAGCTTAGGGCCGGTCGACGCTGACGGCTCAATCGCTGCATCGGTTTTGACTGTTTCCACACCTGGACGGTCTGCAAGCGGCGTGACTTCGAATGCCATGCCCTGATTGTTTTCCTGCGCATAAATAGCAATGACATTCGCCACCGGCACCGAAATCTGCCGTGCAACACCGCCGAAACGGGCACTGAAATGAATCAAATCATTGTCCATTTTCAAACCGCTGGTTGCGTCGAAACTGATATTCAACACAATCTCGCCATTACGGACAAACTGCATCGGAACCTGCGTCTGCGCATCGACGGACACCGCAATATGCGGCGTATAGCCGTTATCCGTACACCATTCGTAAATGGCGCGCAGCATATAAGGCTTGGTTGATATTTCTGCCATATTCAAAGTACTCAATGCAAGACCACTCAAATATTAATATAAAACCAAAAAAACCATAAACAAAGAAAAACAAGAACAAGAACTAAAACAAGAACAACAACAAACAAAGCAAAGTAAAGAAAAGGAAGTGCCGAGTAAGTGGTGCTGGCGGTTCAAGCGTTGGGCGAGAAGCGGAATCGTACGCAGGTACGATGAGCATCATCCTTCGATACGCTTCGCTACTCAGGACCGACGGTTCTATATGGGCCGCCAGCACCGCTTAATCGGCGCTTCCTAGCGGCGCATTACTTTCTCTGAAGGAGTCAGTGCTTCGATATAGGCAGGACGGGAGAAAATCCGTTCCGCATATTTCATCAGCGGCGCCGCCGTTTTCGACAACTCAATGCCGTAATGATCCAAACGCCACAACAACGGGGCCAGCGCCACGTCCAGCATCGAAAACTCATCGCCCAGCATGTATTTGTTCTTCAGGAACAAAGGCGCCAGCGTCGTGAGGCGATCGCGGATTTCTTCACGCGCCTTCTGATGATTTTTCTCGGCCGCTTTGGTCTTTTCGTTTTCCAGCGTATGCACGTGAATGAACAGTTCTTTTTCGAAATTGAACAGCATCAGACGGGCGCGCGCACGCATCAACGGATCGGCCGGCATCAGTTGCGGATGCGGGAAACGTTCATCAATGTATTCGTTGATGATGTTCGATTCGTACAAAATCAGATCACGCTCCACTAGAATCGGCACTTGGCCGTAAGGATTCATCGTGGAGATGTCTTCTGGTTTGTTGAACAGATCAACATCGCGGATTTCAAAGTCCATGCCCTTTTCGAACAATACCAAACGGCAACGTTGAGAAAATGGGCAGGTAGTACCTGAGTAGAGAACCATCATATTAATTGTGCCTTAAAAAGCAAAGAGGGCGAGCGTCACACGCCCACCCCAAAACGCACACCCGCAAGAGGGCGGGTACGAAATACTATTTGATTTCTTTCCAGTACGAAGCGTTCAAACGCCACGCCAGAACTGAGAAGAGACCAAGAAACAACAGAACCCAGACACCCAACTGCCTACGGGTGTTTTGCGCAGGTTCAGCCATCCACACCAGATAAGAAACCAGATCGGCAACCGCATTGTCGTATTCCAGCGGCGATAACTTGCCGGGCGTGACTTGTTCGAACTTGTCGAAGACTTGCACGACTTTACTTTCGTCATGCGGATCTTTCTCATCAATCATCTTACGGGTGCGGATACCTTGCAATTCCCACAATGCATGCGGCATGCCGACATTCGGGAATACCATATTGTTCCAACCGGTCGGGCGGCTTGGGTCCTGATAGAAAGAACGCAGGTAAGTATACAGGTAGTCGCCGCCGCTGCCTGCATGCGATGCTTTCGCACGCGCAATCACCGACAAATCTGGCGGTACTGCACCGAACCAGGCTTTTGCGTCTTGCGACTGCATCGAGATAGTCATCAGAGCGCCGACTTTGGCGCCGGTGAAGATCAGATTGCTTTGAATCTGATCTGCGCTCAGGCCAAGGTCGCGCAAACGGTTGTAACGCATCGACGAGGCCGAGTGGCAGTTAAGGCAATAATTGACGAACAGTTTAGCGCCATTTTGCAACGACGATAGGTCGGTCGTTCCCTTAGGCTGTGCATCCAGCGGAAATTCGCCGCCTTCAGCCAGAGCCAGTGCCGGCAATAGCGCCAGGATCGCGATAAATTTTTGCAGAAATTTCATTTGATGTCCTCTGTCCGTCTTAGTGCGGGTTGTAAGTAACACGATCGGGCACTGGCTTGGATTGCCCCATCGCGCTCCACCACGGCATCAAGAAGAAGAAACCGAAATAAATAAAGGTGCCGATCTGTGAAATCGCATTGCCGGCGGCAGTTGGCGGTTCCACGCCAAGATATCCCAATGCCACAAACGCGATACCGAACAGTATGTAGATATATTTATGCCAGCTTGGACGATAGCGCATCGATTTGACCGGCGAATGATCGAGCCATGGCAAGCCGGCCAGAATCATCACCGAGGTGCCCATCAATACCACGCCCCAGAATTTCGCATCCAGACGCAGCATGCCGACGATGATAACGAGACCAATCACGGCGACAATCAGTTTGCCCACTTTGCCGAGCCGCGATTTCAGGATCAGCAGCGCGACGAAACCTGCAACACCGGCGATCAGATAGACCATGAAATCCGATGTGGTGGCGCGCAGAATCGAATAGAACGGCGTGAAATACCAGACCGGTGCAATGTGCAATGGCGTCTTCAGCGAATCGGCAGGAATGAAATTATTGAATTCCAGGAAATAGCCGCCCATTTCAGGCGCAAAGAAAATCACCGCGCTGAAAACCAGCAAGAAGATCGATACCGCAAAAATGTCATGCACCGTGTAATACGGATGGAAAGGAATGCCGTCCAGAGGAATGCCCTGGGCATCGGTTTTTTCCTTGATTTCAATGCCGTCAGGATTGTTCGAACCCACTTCGTGCAGCGCGATGATATGCGCGACGACCAGGCCGATCAGCACCAGCGGAATGGCAATGACGTGGAATGCAAAGAAGCGGTTCAGCGTTGCATCGGAGACGACGTAATCGCCACGAATCCACAATGACAGATCAGGACCGATGAAAGGGATCGCGCCGAACAGATTGACGATCACCTGTGCGCCCCAATACGACATTTGGCCCCAAGGCAGCAGGTAGCCGAAGAACGCTTCGCCCATCAGGCACAGGAAAATGCCGACGCCGAACAGCCAGATCAATTCGCGCGGCTTGCGGTATGAACCGTATAACAAGCCGCGCGTCATGTGCAGGTAGATGATAATGAAGAACGCCGATGCTCCGGTCGAGTGCATATAGCGTATCAGCCAGCCCCACGGGACGTCGCGCATGATGTATTCAACCGATGCAAACGCAAGGTTGGCG
>JAQGNR010000156.1 GCA_028291765.1 Herbaspirillum sp. | reverse complement strand
GTCGTACAAACCACCAAAGACCACACCGAGCAAAGCGGCCTGACGCTGGGCGTCTCGGCCCCGATCATCAGCGCGATCCAAACCGTGCAGCAAATGAAATCGGCCTCCGATAAAACCGACGACAAGCGCATGAAAGCGCTGGCGGCGGCCACTGCCGTCTCTGCGGCAAGCAACGGCGCCGCTGCGGCCCAAAACCCTACCGAAGGCGTCACCGTGAGCCTGACGATCGGCGCCAGCAAGAGCGACAGCCAAAGTAAGCAAACCACCAGTACAGTGTCCGGCTCCAGCGTCAAGGCGGGCGGCAACGTCATCATCGCGGCTATCGGCGACGGAAAAAACAGCCATCTGAATGTAATCGGCAGCGACATCGACGCCGGCCAGAACGCCACCCTCAAAGCCGACGGCGACATCAACCTGATTGCCGCCCAAAGCAGCAGCGACCAGCACAGCACCAGCTCATCGAGCAGCGCCGCCGTCGGCATCGCGGCGACCTATGGCGGCGGCAGCTTCGCCTTCGGCATCACCGCCAACGCCGCCGGCAGCCGCGGCAAGGCAGATGGCAGCGACGTCGCCCACACCAACACCCACATCACCGCCGGTGACAACCTGATACTGGAATCCGGGCACGACACCAATCTCATCGGCGCGGTTGCCAGCGCCGACCAGGTTCTGGCCAACGTCGGCACCTCGGGCCAAGGCGACCTCACCATCCAGAGCCTGCAAGACACCAGCACCTATAAAAGCAAAGATCAGAACATCGGCGGCAGCGTCACCATCGGCTACGGCGCATCTGGCAGCTTCAGTGCGGGGCAAAGCAAGGTCGATGGCGATTACGCCAGCGTCGGCGAACAGTCCGGCATCAAAACCGGCGACGGCGGCTTCATCGTCCATGTCAACGGCAACACCAATCTGGCCGGTGGCGTCATCGCTGGCACCGCGACAGAAGACAAAAACCTGCTGGTCACGGAAACCCTCACCCAAAGCGATATTGAAAACCACAGCCGCTACGAAGCCAGCAGCATGAGCATCGGCGGCGGCTACGGTAAACAGGCCAATGCCGACAACAAAGTGAACACCTTTACCGGCGGCGGCACCGGAAAGAAGGAGGGAGACGGCAGCACCAGCGGCACCACCGGGACGGCGGCGGGATACAGCAGCACCGACGGCGATGCCAACGGCACCAGCCGCAGTGGCGTCAGCGCCGGCACCATTGTCATCAGCGACGATCAAGCACAGCGGCAATTGACCGGCCAGACTGCTGAAGCCGCCATTGACGGCATGAATCGCGATGTCGGCGACGGTACGACATCGGCCGGCTCTCTTGTCAAGGACTGGGACGCGCAGCAATTGAAAGACAAGGTCACTGCCGAGTCGCAGATCACAGCCTCCTTCGGCGCGGCTGCGGCAAAGGAGGTCGGAGATTACGCGACGAAGAAATACAACGCGGCCATGGCCAGCGGCGACAAGGACGAAGCAGCGAAATGGGCGGAAGGCGGCGTGTATCGGGTGGCTTTGCATACCGGTATCGGTGCATTGACCGGTGGTGTGGAAGGCGCGGCGGGGGCGTTTGTTTCAGCCGAATCGATGAAAGCGATTGGCGATGCGATTGATCAGATGGATTTGCCTAAGGGGGTGAAACAGGGCTTGGCGCAAGTGGTTGCGACGGCGACGGGGGCTATCATCGGCGGCGGTGCGGGAGCTGCTGCCGGGGTGAATGTTGAGGCTAATAATCGGCAGTTGCATCCGACTGAAGAGGACATCATTAAACGCAATGCCGGACGGTTTGCCAAACAACTTTACGGCACTGACAATCCAACGCCGGATGAAATTAAAGCTGCATCAGCATTACTTGCCAACACCGCACAAAGCATCCTGGATTACAACCTAGGTTATATCGTCCCGTCATCGCCCTTGGCGCTGAAATTCTTGCAGACACTACAAGCCGAATATATCGCCATGGGTAGCGGTACTTTAGTGCAAGGGAAATATGGAACTATGGAGATTCCCGGCAGCGGTGGGCAGCAATTGTTCCACGCCACTGATACCGAAAAAAATCAACCGTGGCTCAATGCCGGCTTAACGGACAAAGAATTCGCCGGGATCATCGTTAAAACACCATTCAAGACGGCAGAAAATCCTCGATCCAATACAGGGCCACGCGACCCCGCAACCAATTTACCGCTAGACAAAGCAGGACGTTACAGCCAGAGATATGTCGTCGAGGGAAAAACCTACGAGGCAAAGTACTTTCCCTGTCCAACGGCATCTGCTGGGTGCGGCGGACAAAATCGAGATATGGCTGATCCAGGGACGCAGGCTTATGTGAAGGCTTTGGATAAGAAGATCTTTAATGATATTGGCACCGCGGCTTCAGTAGTAGCGATTGTTAATCCGGTTGGAGCTGTTGGTACTGCTGCGGGTATAACTGGCACAGCTGCAAACGCAATATCTGGATTTTTATTTGACCCTGCCACAGCAGTTGGACAAGAAGTGACTCAACGTGGCTTTAGTGAATATTTAAAACATGGTTTAAAAATGTCAGCACCAATGGCTGACAGAATAGTTGCCATTATTGATCTCGCGGGTGGTTGGGATGCATTTGTTAATAGAGCCAAAGCAGAGTTCCCATATGATAAGAAAACTAATGCCAAAGGGAAATAATGAATAAACGAATATTAATAGTGATGATGATTTTAGTAGCATTCATACATGCATATTTAAATTTCTGGGGGCGATGGTGGATTTTTGGTGGTGTACTGGGTTGGCAATTGCTTGCGACGAAAGAGATTTCGTCATATTTATTTAACAAAGACATTAAATTTTTAAGAGGTCGTGGAATAAGTAAAGATGCAGACAAATCTGTGCGTCAAATTGCTTGTTGTTTTTATGTTATTTGTTACATGCTCTTTTTTCTCAAGAAATAAGAACTTTCAATGGGAAATTCAAATGTTTAATTTCTTAATTAAAGATGGCAATTTTAAAGAATGGGTTAGGATTTTCTGTGTAATTGTAGGAATTTCCTTCGTAGCGCTAGGCATCATGATTAGCATCAAATCAATGCTAGGCGGTTTCTTTTTTCTGATCGGGTTTATTATTGCAGCCACTGGCGGTTATGCCGCACAAGCTCATATGTTAAAGCTAAAACCTTTCGACAAAGCTTACAAGAAGGCCAAAGATAGCTACGAACAAGATAAAAATAATATGTAGTTTTTAGTCATTTTAAGAATCCTTTCGATCAGCATCCCCCTCAAAAGAGCAGTATTCAGAGGTAGAACTTTGTCCAATTGAAGACACGCGCTTATCTCAAAGATCCGTACATATCCTTTCTTCCTCCCCAAGCATAATATTCAAATTCTGTACCGCAGCCCCAGAAGCGCCTTTACCTAAATTATCCAGTTTTGCCACCAGAATTGATTTGTTGCCACACGGGGATCCGAACACACTAAGGCTGACCACATTCGTGCCTTCCATCCCGTGTGGCGTGAGAAATGGCGCGGTATCTGGATCCACCATATTAAATGGCTGCACTTGCACGAATTGCTCGGAAGCGTAATACCGCTGAAGGCACTGATGAAACCGCCCTCCTTCATTTTTCTTAACGTGCGCTATCGGAATGACAACCAGCATGCCTTGACGGAAATTACCAACACTGGGCAGAAAAAAAGGACGCGTTGTCAGCTTGCTCCACATCTGAATTTCGGGAAGATGTTTATGTGAGAAATCCAATCCGTACATGGCGTATGCAGGCGGCTGCTCGGGTGCAGTCTCATATCTTTCAATTAATCTGTTTCCACCTCCGGTGTATCCAGACACAGCCGTGATCGAATAAGCAGTCTCAGCGGAAATCAGACCGGCATCGACAAGCGGTCGCAACAACAAGATGGCGCCTGTCGAGTAACAACCGGGATTGGATACTTTGCTCGCGTTATGAATTGAAGCACGTTGACTGGGGCAAAGTTCCGCCATGCCGAATACCCATCCTGGCGCAGTACGATGTGCAGAGCTGGCATCAAGGACTCGACAGCCAACTTCGTCAGCCAGTACAGCGGCCTCTCTAGCCGCGTCGTCCGGGAGGCAAAGCACAGTGACATCTACGCTTTGAATAATGCTGCGCTTGACATCTGGGTCACGCCGTTTTTCATAGTCGATACTGACAATATCGATATTCGGATGCGTCTTAAGCCGCTCCCGAATTTGCAGGCCGGTAGTGCCTGACTCCCCATCGATAAAAATTTTATGTTTTTTCATTGTGCATTACGCTAGTCAGATTGTTAGGGCTAAACGCATTTCAACGCGCCAGCTCCGTCGAGCGGATTAGTAGTATTAACGCAAAGAATGCATTATGCGCACGCAAAAAAGAAAAAGTGAATTTTAAGAATTGAAATAAAGTGAACCCCACGCTTACCGTAGAGTGCCATAAGCCATAAAACTCAGGAGCACTATGCACATCCGCCGTTTCTGCATTGGCGACGAGCCTGCCTGTTCCGCGTGTTCTTTTCAGCAGTGTATGAGATTGCCTCACGCGATTACACGGAGCAGCAAATTCTGGCTTGGGCCCCCGCCGATCTTGACCGGACGCTCTGACTCAATCACATGCGCGATCTTAATCCATTCGTCGTGATACTCGACAACGAACTTGTAGGGTATGCGGATGTTCAATCGAATGGACACATTGACCACTTCTACGTATCCGGTTTTCATTCTCGCAAAGGCGTAGGAAAATTGTTGATGCGCAGCATCCTCCAAGAGGCCGAAAATTTCTGCTATAGCGAACTTACTTCCCACGTGAGCAAAACAGCGCAATCATTCTTTTCCAGCTATGGCTTTCAGATCATCGAACACAGAAGCCCCGTGCGCCGCGGTGTGACGATACCGAATGTATTGATGCGTAAATATCTTTTCCGCGCGGTTTAAATGTTAATGCATAGAGTACCGGTTTGAAATGACGACTTCTTTCGTATTATTCGTTCCTCGACCTTTCAGGTCACAGGAACAAATAACATTACAGGAATTTTAAATGCATAGATTCGTTGTTATCTCTGGATGCTCTAGCGGCGGCAAATCCACGTTGCTTGCCGAACTTGCCCTGCGCGGATATAACGTCGTGGAAGAGCCCGGTCGCAGGATCGTTAATGAAGCGGTGATAAGCCAGGGCGCCGCGCTCCCTTGCGTCGATATGGGCGCATTCTTGCGCCGCTGCGTTGCGATTTCTCTTGCTGATAGGGTAGCTGCCGGCTCGCCGGACGATTGGGTTTTCTTTGATAGAAGCTTGATCGATGCCGCGGCCGGTCTGCAACACCTGACTGGCGAATCTGCGCTGGCAATGCTGGGACAAACGCATCGCTATCATCATCGGGTATTTCTGGCCCCGCCTTGGCCCGAAATTTATATGACAGACTCAGCGCGCCGTCCCGATCAGGTTTCCGCGCTGGCCGAATATTCCCGGCTTCTCAAAGCCTACCCCTCGCTCGGATATGCAGTGTCTATCCTCCCAAAAGTCAGCGTGGCCGAGCGTGCCGATTTCATATTGAATATGTTGGAGCAATAGCTGCCGCAGCCGGCCTCGACTATTAATGGACGTTAATTTCGGCCAGCAAACCCAGCACACCGGACCATAAAATCTGCACGCCGATGCACAACAGAATGAACGCCGACAGACGCAACACCACCATCGTGCCAAGGCGCCCAAGCAAGCCGACGATCTTATTGGCGGAGCGATAACAAATATAGACCACCAGCACCGTCAGCGTGGCGCCAAGCGCATTGCTGCCGAGCGACACAACACGGTCGACTAGTCCGGTCGGGGTCGATGCCCCCAACGTAATCGATGCGGCAATCGTACCGGGACCGACGGTCAAGGGAAAACTGATGGGATAAAAACTGCGCGCCTTCAACTCTTCATTCGCTTCATCGTCGTATGTTTGGGCGACTTGCTTCGATATCGCAGCCTCCTGACCCGAGTCGCCGAGCAGACGCCAGCCCGATATCGCCACAAGAATGCCACCGCTAACACGCACGATCGGTAATGAAATGCCGAAGAAATCCAGCACATGCGAACCGATGAAGATCGCGCCTACCAGCAAGAACCAGCAATTGATGGCAACCTGCAGGGCAACTCTTTTCTCAACCTGACGACTGACACCGCCCAGCAGGTTGGCAAATACCGGTGCAATTCCCAACGGGTTGAGAATCGGCAACAGCGTCACCGGAATAAGGAAAGCCGCTTTCAAAAAGAGAATCAGCATCTTCAGATATTCGAAAAGAAGGAGAACCAAAGCATATACGTAAAGCTCGAATCAATCACAGCGTAGCGTAATGTGGGCCTGCGGAGAAATCAAATTGACTCTCTGCGCACGCCTCGAAAGCGAAGCTAGCGTCATCCGAATCCGTTTCGAATGCATCTAGTATGCTGTCCGGTATTCTCTTATGCAGAAAAAAACCAACAACCAAGGGCAATCAAATGAACTATCTGGCCATCTTCTTCGCAGGCGTCTTCCTCTGCAACTGCATCCCCCATCTAAGCTCAGGATTACAAGGAAGATCCTTTCCCACGCCATTCGCCAAACCAAGAGGCATAGGAAATTCTTCGGCGCTGATCAACGTGTTTTGGGGATTATTCAATCTGCTGGTCGGCCTGCTACTGCTCGCGCGCCATCCATTGATTTTCATCACCGATCTGGGCCTCGCGGTGTTTGTGGCGGGTATGCTGGTAATCGGCGTTTATCTGGCCATTCGTTTTGCCAAAGTCCGGGAATGAAACGGCAGGACATGAATTTTAAGGATCGGTGGCGTATTCGCAGTTAATCTTGCCACCAATTCGTATCTCAGAATCATGTGACTGGTTAGCGCTTGATCGCGCAGGTTGCAATAAACGTCGGTAGAAACTGATCGATCAGGAAGCGAGGTGTCGGCTGCATATCTTCCTGAAACCCCTCCAGCACAAAACCGGCCTCAAGTTGGCCGGCAATTTGCTCCGTCAAACTGTGTCCGAATACAAGCGCTTCGCCCCGTTCACGCTTGGCGGCCACAGCTTCCGCATTGAGATGATCAATCTCAGAGTAAGGCAACGTGAAACGTGGGCGAATCACACCCTCTTCCGCATACTCAGGATTGCGGTCGCCCACAAATACAATAGGGTTGTAAAAGCTGGCCAGGAGCTTCCCTCCGCCTTTCAAGACGCGGTAACACTCGCGCCAAACCGGCCGGATATCCGGAACATACAAGTTCGATATTGGATGAAAGATACAGTCGAAAGTGCCATCCGCGAAAATGGATAGATCACGCATATCGCCCTGAACGGTTGACAGCGACAACCCGTCACGCTGCGCCACCATACGATCCTGCTCAAGCTGTTTGTCGGAAATATCGAATACTGTGACCTGCGCGCCGGCTGCGGCAAGGATAGGCGCCTGCTGACCTCCCGCAGAAGCCAGGCATAGTATCTTCTTGCCCTTTACGTCGCCTAACCAGCCGGGCTTCATTGCGCCTGGCGTTAAATGCACCTGCCATTGGCCGCTGCGGGCGGCGGCGATGGCTTCCACGCTGACCGGGCGCGACCATTCGCACTGCTGTGTAGCCTGCTGATCCCAGGCAAGGCGATTGTGCGAAAGAAGCTCAGAAGTGGAAAGCGTTTGATGAGGCATGTAAGTCTCCTTTACCTATAACAATCGTGAACTGCCCGAGTGCGCCCGGCGCAAGCCCAAGAGTTCCTGAGTATGCAGTGGAGAAGTCCGAAAGACCAGCATTGGCCACTTGATTGTAACCACACCAATGCAATGAAACCGTAGGGAACAATACGCTTACGGAATGGGCGCAGTAATTGGCATTTGCAATTCGCAAACAATTGCACCCTTAGATTGGTTAGAGAACGTTGGCGCCGGTACCCCGGTTTCGGCGTCAACGATGACCGCTTTGCATTAATCAGAGCGCATCTTCTTATCGCAGGGCATTATCTTGAATGCATCCCGCAATGCCATGTGGACCGCCTCAATTAATGCGATCTCCTGTTCTTGCGTGTATTGGCGTCTTACCTCGATCAGCACACTGGGCATTGCGGGTCCCTTTCCCTTTTAACTGTGAATTAAACGGACAGCTGCTGAATAGAATTAAACGCCTGTGTCAGCTCGTTCGCCAGAGTCTGCACCAACTGCGCCGTCGGCATGGGGCGGCTCATGGATACGCCTTGCCCAGCCCAGAGAGACATGAATTCAGGCCTATCTTGTTTCGCCGCAGTCTGTCGCATGTTGGCGGTCAAGGTATTTTGAATCGGATAAGGTGGCATCAATGCTTCAAACGGTCTCATTTTTTCCATGAAATCGTTGACGATGCCGCGTGCCGGTCGCCCGGTGAATGTTCTTGTCAGCCGCGTACTATCGTCGCGCGCTTGTGTTAACTGCGTTCTCCAAGCGCTTGCAATACCTGATTCAGGACAATTCAGAAAAGCCGTACCCAGTTGCGCCGCTTGGGCGCCTAACAGCAGCGCGGCGGCGATGCCGCGTCCGTTCATCATGCCGCCGGCGGCAACGATTGGTATACGCACCGATGCCGCGACCTGCGGAATGAGCGCCATCAATCCGATGCACGATTGCTCGAAGTCGCCCAGGAAGGTTGCCCTGTGTCCGCCGGCTTCCGAACCCAATACGCAAACATAATCAGCGCCAGCCTGCTCCCAAGCTTGGGCCTCTGCCACAGTAGTGGCCGTTCCCATCACCTGCGAGCCTGCTTTTTTAAATTGCTGGACAACATCAGCCGACAAAATACCAAATGTGAAACTCGCCACAGGGGGCGCTGCTTCCAGCAACGCAGCGATCTGATCGCGGCAGTCCTCGGCAAATTTTTCCGGAACGGGCAATGGAGCAAGGCCCAGTTCATCCCGGAACGGCTGCAACAAACTTTGGACGTGCGCGATATTCACATCAAACGCAACAGGCTCCAACAGAAAGAGATTCATATTGAAAGGCTTGTCGGTCAATGTGCGCAGTGTTCTAGCGGTATCGATGATCGATGATGGTGAAAGCAACGCGGCTGCGCAAGAGCCGAGTGCGCCCGCGTTGCTTGCAGCGGCCGCAAGCTCAGGCGGCGAGCCGCCGTTCATTGGGCCTTGCACTATGGGATGTTCGATACCGACCGCTAGCTGAAAAGCAGTTTTTTTCATTAGTATTTTCTCGTTAAAACAAAATGGATGTACTGCGTTTTCAGAGTAAGCGCCAGGCCGGATACGGCAGCTGGTCAAAAATTCATCGGCACCAACACACGATACCGGAAATATCCGCATCGGGTAACATTGCGCTCGGCGTTACTCGAGCGTGTTTTTATATCGTGCAGTCCGACATTTTGAAGGAAGAAAAATATGAATCATAGAGTTCGATCGATCATCAATGCAGCTTTATTAACTACCGCCCTGGCATGGGCCGGCGCCGCCAGCGCGCAACAGGTTGCGGCGCCGGCGGCCGGCAGCGCGACGGCGACGCCCGACAACGCGGTATTGCTGACGGTCTTTCTGAAGCACGATCAATCCCGTCCATTGGGCGAACTCAATGCCCAGCTCAAGAAACAAGGCTTCTATAAGGCCTTTCCGCCGGCCGGCATGGAAGTGGTCAGCTGGTATGTAACGATGGGCATAGGCCAGGTGATCACACTGCGCCTGCCTGCATCCCGTATCCGCGAAGTCAATCGCGTGCTGGAAGATACTGCCTGGGGGGTTTATCGCACCGAATTTTATCCGGCTTACGACTATAAGGCCGTTGGAATGGCCGAACACGACAAGGCCCAATAAGCACGCTGCGCCGGCGGCGCGATGGCCAATGTGCTGCTGCCGCTGATGCGGCAGCCAAATAGCCGTAATGAATTAAAAAGTCTTGGGGGAAATCGCGGGGGGATATGCAGGCGTCGGTCGGGCTGAAACCGAGCGCCTGCATCCGGTTGCAAATCAAGGCGCCGGATTGGGCTGCTGCTGATGAATCAGTTCAATGGCCGCAAGCACATCCTCGCTGAGCTTCAACTTGCTGCTGTCCAGATTGCTCTGCAGTTGCTGCAGCGTGGTCGCGCCGATGATGTTGCTGGTCGCAAACGGACGGCTGGTGACGAACGCCAGCGCCATTTGCGCCGGGTCGAGGCCGTGTTTTTTAGCCAGCGCCACATAAGCATCGGTGGCACTGATTGCCTGCGGGTTGGTGTAGCGTACAAAACGTTCGAATAAGGTCAGGCGTCCGTCTGCCGGACGCGCGCCGTTCGCGTATTTCCCGCTCAGCATGCCGAAGGCCAGCGGCGAGTAGGCCAGCAAGCCGACTTGTTCGCGATGAGAGAATTCGGACAGGCCGATTTCGAATGTCCGGTTTAGCAGATTGTACGGATTCTGGACCGTCGCCACACGCGGGCCGGCACCTTGTTCGGCGGCGCGCAGAAAGGCCGCGATGCCCCATGGCGTCTCGTTGGACAGGCCGATGTGGCGGATCTTGCCCGCTTTGACGAATTCGGCCAGCACAGACAGCGTTTCCTCCGGCGGCACGGTGACTTCATCCGGAAAATGCGCGTAATTGAGTTGACCGAAGCTGTTGACGCTGCGATCCGGCCAGTGCATTTGATACAGATCGACATAGTCCGTTTGCAGGCGCTTGAGGCTGCCGTCCAGCGCTTCGGTGAGGCCTTTGCGATCCAGATTGTTGATGCCGCCGCGTACATGACGCGGATTGTGCGGCTTGCGCGCCGGACCTGTGGCTTTGGTGGCGATCAGCACCTGATCGCGTTTGCCGGATTTCTTGAGCCAACTGCCGATGTATTGTTCGGTCTTGCCCTGGGTTTCGGGACGCGGCGGCACCGGATACATTTCTGCCGCATCAATCATGTTTACGCCATACGCCAGCGCCATGTCGATTTGCGCATGCGCTTCGGCTTCGGTGTTCTGCTCGCCCCAGGTCATGGTGCCCAATGTGATTTCGCTGATTTTGATGTCGGTGCGTCCCAACTGGCGGTATTGCATGCTATTTCTATCCTTTGATTATTCGGGTTTACTTAATAATTGCATTAATCGAGCAGTATATCTGCGCTCTGCATTTCGCGTTGGGCTCGCAAATGAGCACCCATCATTCTTTTCTTTTTCTCAATAATGTCATCTGCGCCGGCCGGCGCACTGTCTGGCGGCGAGCAACAGATGTTCACAGTAATCGGGCCATTTTTTATTGCTTGCAGCTCTTTGCTTACACGCTTGCTTGTGACGCAGTCACGCCGCTGCATCCGGCCCAATGAATTTTGGCGTAATATTGCGGTCCTCTTTTGATGCTCAATAAGGAAGATTGATGATGACCCATTCTGCTCTGACTCCCGGCTCCGTCGCTGTCGTCACAGGCGGCGCTTCCGGTATCGGCCTCGCCGCCGCCAAGCGCTTCGCGCAACTCGGCCTGCGCGTTTGCATCGCCGACCTCGGCCAGGATCGACTGGCCCGCGCCGCAGCAGAGATCGGCATGCTGGCGGCCAACGGTGCGGATGACGTGATGACTATGGAAACCGACGTCAGCCGCGTCGAAGATCTGCAAGGTCTGGAGGCGGCTGTGCGCGAGCGCTTCGGCGGCGCCGATGTCCTGATGAATAACGCCGGCATCCAGCCCGGCAGCGGTGTCTTCGGGCCGGCTGACAACTGGGAACGGGTGCTCGGCGTGAATCTGTGGGGCGTCATCCATAGCACGCAGATCTTCGTGCCGGCAATGATCGGGCGCGGACGGCCCGGTCTGGTGATCAATACAGGTTCCAAACAAGGGATTACCACACCGCCCGGCGATCCGGCTTATAACGTCGCCAAGGCCGGCCTGAAAGCGTTCACCGAAGCGCTGCAGCACGAACTTCGCAATACGCCGGACTGCCGCATCAGCGCGCATTTGCTGATCCCGGGTTTCGTGTTCACGGAACTGACCGCCCGAGGCCGCACGGAAAAACCGGCCGCCGCCTGGACGCCGGAGCAGACCGTCGATTTCATGATGGAGGGGCTGGCGGCCGGCGACTTCTATATTCTTTGTCCCGACAACGACGTGCCGCGTTCGCTCGACGAACGGCGCATCCTCTGGGCAGCCGGCGATATCGTCGAGAACCGACCGCCTCTTTCGCGCTGGCATCCGGATTATGCAAAGGCGTTCGATGCTTTCAGCCAGAAAAAAAGCTGAGCGGGAGCGTTAGAATGGCCCACTTCGGTGGGCCATTCGCATTTCTGTCGCATGGCGAAAACGTCCGCTACGCAAAATTCAAAGCCGTCCGCAACGGCGCTCATTCAAATATTCAAGCACCGCCGCCTGCTCGCCGGCAAACGCAATCCGCGCAGCTTTACTCTCACGCTGATAAGCATAAATCGGATCGTAATATTCAAGCAGCAGGCCTTTAATCCATTCGCGGTGCAGGCCCACTTCGCCACTGCGCGTTTGCTCAGCCAATGCGGCTTGCATCACCGAGAGCATGCGTTGATGCCGCTCGCCACCCAAACGCTTGTGCAGCTTGTTCAAGCTCAGCAGCAAGTTTTCTTCAAATAAAACATCGCCCTGTTCACCATGCGCGGCAATATAGTCCGCCCGCAAGTCAATCACGTAATCGCGCAGAATCCGCTCCACGCGCCCATCCAGGCTGTCTTCCAGCCAGACCATCGGGGCGCCCTGCATACGCTGATACAGTTGCAACGGTAAAGCACAGCAGCCGACCAGACGGCTTTCATCTTCGAGCGCGAACTGCTCGATACCCTGTGCGCGCTTCTTCAGCACATCGATTGCCAGGCGGTTTTCAAAGTCGATGCCGGATGGCTGAGCGGTGACGCGTTTACCGAAACTGGAGCCGCGATGATTGGCGTGCCGCTCCAGATCCAATCCATTATCCAATTGCACGATGACGTCCGTTTTCCCCGTGCCGGTCATGCCGCCGATGACGACAAAATCGCATTGCGCGACGGCTAGCTCGATGGTCTCCAGCAAGAAGTTGCGCATGGCTTTGTAACCGCCAGCTACGCGCGGGTAATCGATGCCTGCTTCGCTCTTGAGCCACTGCTGCGTGATCTGCGAACGCTGGCCACCCCGGAAACAATATAAGCAACCGTCAGGATGGGCGCGGGCAAAATCGGCCCAGGCTGCGATACGTTCGGATTTTGTTTTGCCGCTCACCAATTGGTGGCCCAGGGCGATGGCGGCCTGCGGGCCTTGCCGCTTGTAGCACAGGCCGACCTGTTCCCGCTCGGCATCGTTCATCAGCGGCAGATTAACCGCGCCGGGGAAGGCGCCTTTTTTGAATTCAACCGGCGCGCGCGCATCCAACATCGGCCGGTCGCTTAGGAAAATATCGCGGTAGTTGCCGATGTCTTCCAGCATCAAAAAACCTCTACCGCGCAGGTCTGTCGCTCGACCAGATGGCCAATCGGTTCGAGTGTCAGACCCAACGCCGCAGCGGCATCGAGAAACTCGGCATTGCCTTCTGGCGTGACCGCAACCAGCAAGCCGCCGCTGGTCTGCGGATCGCATAGCAGTTGCTTCTGCGCTTCGTCGAGGGTGCTGATTTTGCTGCCATAGCTGTCGAAATTGCGTTGGGTTCCGCCCGGCACGCAGCCTTCCGCCAGGTAATAGTCGACGCCCGGCAGGCGCGGCACTCGCCCGTATTCGAGACGCGCCGTCAGGCCGCTGCCATCGGTCATTTCCACCAAGTGTCCCAGCAAACCGAAACCGGTGACATCCGTCATCGCCGTGACGGCAGGCAGTTTGCCGAAGCGGCTGCCGGCATTGTTGAGCACGCACATCCAGTCGCGTGCAACGCCCACATCGGCCGGCCGCAATTTGCCCTTCTTTTCCGCCGTGGTGTGGATGCCGATGCCCAGCGGCTTGGTCAGGTAAAGCAGGCAACCGGCGCTCGCGGTGTCGTTGCGTTTCATGTGGCGTTTGTCCACCACGCCGGTGACTGCGAGGCCGAAGATCGGTTCGGGTGCGTCGATGGAATGTCCTCCGGCCAGCGGGATGCCGGCCGCATCGCATGCCGAGCGGCCGCCGCGGATGACTTCGCGCGCTATTTCCGGCGGCAGCAGATTGATCGGCCAACCCAGAATCGCAATGGCCATCAAGGGGTCGCCGCCCATGGCATAAATATCGCTGATGGCGTTGGTGGCGGCAATGCGGCCGAAGTCGAACGGATCATCGACGATGGGCATGAAGAAATCGGTGGTGGAGACCACGCCACGCTGGTCGTCCAGGGCGTACACCGCAGCATCGTCGCGCGAGGCGTTGCCTACCCATAATTTGGGATCGAGATTCTGGGCACCGCTGCCGGCAAGAATGACGTCCAGAACTTGCGGCGATATCTTGCAGCCGCAACCGGCGCCATGGCTGTACTGGGTCAGACGAATTGGCTCGCTCATAATGCTCTTCAGGTGTCGAAACGACCAATTTTAGCAGGCCCGTAATACTAACGAGCGACTAACGAGCGGCCAGCCGCAGCCGCGCCAGCCTTCTAGCCTTACCGAGCCGCTCAGCAACTCATCGGCTGCAAATCCTATACACTTTCACGCAGCACGGCTAAACCCGGGCCGTCTGCGCCAGATCAGTCAGACCGGCTTGCATGTTCGTTCCGTTTAATGACAACCCTATTCAGAGGCAAACGAAAATGACAATTGCACTATATGACGCAAGCGCACTGAGCTATCTCCAAACACTGGGAGCCGTCAGCGGCTTTCTGGAAAAAGGACTGGCGTTCTGCCAGGAGAACAATATCGATCCGGAAACAGTCGTCGAGACGCGGGTCTTTCCGGACATGCGCCCCTTCCGTTACCAGATTCAAGCGGTCGCCCACCATTCGGCTCATGCAATCGAAGCAATCAAAAGCGGCATATTCCGTGCGCCCGGCGAACGCCCGGCCCACAACTATGCAGAGCTGCAGGCGCTGATCGCCGAGGCCCGCGAGGCAGTGGAAAAGGTCACGCCTGAGGACATCAACAGCCGTGAAAATGCAGACGTCGTGTTTCAAGCGGATCCCAAGCGAATTTTCACGACCGAGGCATTTGTGATGACTTTTTCACTGCCCAATGTTCATTTCCACGCCGCCACTGCTTATGGCATCCTGCGCGCCAAGGGGGTACCTGTGGGCAAACGCGACTTCATGGGAATCTTGCGTCTGAAGGCCTGAGTTTCACATCCAGACGATACCGCACAGATTCATCCGCCTGCGTGAATTCATCGTAGAGTTTTCGGCCGGGATTATTACGGTGGGTGCTCCAGTACAACTGCGCCCAGCCGGCCGCCGCGCCGCGCTGGCACAGGTCTTCAATGATGGCGCGTCCAATGCCTGCGCCTCGATGTTCAGCCGCAACGAACAAGTCTTCCAGATAGCACACGGGTTGCGTACTCCAGGTGCCTTCGTGCAGCACGCAAACAGCAAAACCGACAATCCGGTCGTCATCGCCATCGCCATATTCGGCGAGCGTGCAGAAAATCGGCGAGGCCGGGTCCAGAATCCGTGCCCAGGTGCGGGCAGTGACCTCTTCGACTACCTGCGTTTCATAAAAGGCGGTATACCCGGCCCATAAATTTCGCCAGACGGCTTCATCCTGCTCCCGGGCGTCGCGAATCCGTAACATGCAGCACTCCTCC
>JAQGNR010000138.1 GCA_028291765.1 Herbaspirillum sp. | reverse complement strand
GTCTGGCCGCGCACAGCGCCTGGAATCGCCGCTTCACGCTAGTATTGATGTTGATTGCCATCGCACTGTCGAGCACGCTGCTGCTGGGCATCGAGCGGGTCCGGCACGACATGCGCGCGAGGTTTTCGGAATCGGTATCCGGCACCGATCTGGTGGTCGGCGCGCGCAGCAGCCCGGTGCAATTGATGCTGTATTCGATCTTCCATCTGGGCGGCGCCACCAATAACATGGGCTGGGACAGCGCGCAGAAACTGGCGGCCAACCCGGCCGTGGCATGGACCATTCCGCTCTCGCTGGGCGATTCGCATCGCGGCTTTCCGGTGCTGGCCACCAACGGCGATTATTTCAAGCATTTTCAATACGGCAGCCGCCAAGCGCTGCGCTTCGCACAAGGACGGCCATTCGCCGACACCTTTGAAACCGTCATCGGCGCTGAAGTCGCGCGCAGCCTGCAATACAAACTGGGCGACAAGATCATCCTGAGCCACGGCATCGGCGGTCCGCATCTGCTCCAGCATGGCGACAAACCCTTTACGATTACCGGCATCCTGGCCCGCACCGGCACCCCGGTCGACCGCACCGTGCATATCGGGCTCGACGCGATGGAAGCGATTCATCTGGATTGGTCGAGCGGCGCGCCGATGCCAGGTTTATCGATCCCGGCGCAACAAGTCAAGAAATTCGACCTGACCCCGAAAACCATTACCGCGCTGTTGATCGGCCTGAAGAACCGCGCCGCGGTATTCGGCCTGCAACGCGCCATCGCCGAAGATGAAGATGAAGCGCTGATGGCGGTGTTGCCGGGTGTCGCGCTGGATGAATTATGGCAAGTGGTCAGCATCGGCGAGAATGCGCTGCTGCTGATTTCTGCGCTGGTGGTGGTGGTTGGACTGGCTGGGCTGGTGTCATCGATTCTGGCCGGCCTCGGCGAACGGCGGCGCGAGCTGGCGATCCTGCGCTCGGTCGGCGCGCGTCCGCTTGATCTGTTCTTCCTGTTGGCGCTCGAAGGCCTGGCCGTAATGTTATGCGGCGTGCTGCTCGGCTTGCTGCTGTTAAGCCTGGGCGTTCTGATCGGCGGACCGCTGCTGGAAGCCAATTTCGGCATCGTCTTGCATTTGAACTGGCCGACCATGGAAGAATGGGAGCTGCTGGGCGCAGTGGTTGCCGCCGGCTTCGTCGCCAGCCTGCTGCCGGGCTTGCGGGCGTATCGGCTTAGTTTGTCGGATGGATTGAATCCGCGGATTTAAGATTCATTACAAATCTGAACACATGTAACACAGCCGCGGAATCATCGGTAGCAGATAGAATAGGCGATCTGCTTGACCTGCTTGACTTGTTTGACCTGCGCGGCGAATCTGCCGCGGCGTCTGTCTGAAAGACTTTATGAAAATTCTGGCCTGGTTCGTCGCCCTCATTGGCTCCGGATTACTGATCGGGCATCTGGCAAGCCGTTTCGTCAGCCATGAAGCGAGCAACCCGCCGCTGTCGGTTGCCGAGCAAACGACCAACACGGCGGCCGGCGCTGCGCCCTACAAAGTGGGCGACCGTCTGGCCCAGCCTGACATGGCCGCTTCCGCCAAAGCAGGCGCCGCAGCGCCGGCTGCCGCCAAATCGCCCTATCGCGAAATCATGTGGGATGCGCTGATGCCTTCCGACTGGGACCCGATGCGGCCATTCAAGGGCATCAAACTGGATCAACTGAGCGACGACGACCCACGTGCCAATAACGCATTAGCGAAAGCCAAAAAATACTGGGACAAAGCGCCGATGAATCCGAAGATCGATAACGTCGCGGTCAAAATTCCCGGCTTCGTGGTGTCGCTGGAGCGTGAAGGCGATGCGTTGACGGAATTCCTGGTGGTGCCTTACTACGGCGGCTGCATTCATGTACCGCCGCCGCCGGCCAACCAGATCATTCATGTGCATAGCGACAAGCCGATCGCAGGTATCCGCACCATGGATGCGGTATGGATCAGCGGCACCATCAAGCTCGGCACGACTGAAACCATGATGGGCGTCGCCGGTTACAACATGCTGGCGCAGAACGTCGAACTCTATAAAGATGCGCCGGTCGCGCAATAAAAAATAAAAAAAACGGCGCATCAGCGCCGCCCAAACCATGGATCAATTGCTCGACGATACAGTACACGCTTGGGGCCGGCTTGAAGAACAATTAGCGCTGACCCAGCGCTATATCGATGCCGGCACGCCGGCCGATCGCGCCGTTCTGGAGGGCGATATTCAAACCATGCCGGCCTTCGTCGCGCTCGAAAACAAGCTGCATCCCGAACTTAATCTGTTCATCGCGCCTACCCCATCGGCGCTACTGAAAAAAATCAAAACCCTGCCGCCGACATTTCATTTACGCTGCGTACTGCGCTCGGCCGTGGATGTCGAACATGGCTGGCATCATTTTTACGCGGACATCCAGCGCGAAGCAGATGGCCCGCTCTCCTTCTTGATCATTGAGCCGGCAGACCTGAAGCAGAATATAAATGGCGTGGCGATTCTATTGCAATTGTTCATCTTGATGCTACCCGATAAGTCGCTGACGAAACGCCGGATTACCTGCTTTAGCACCGCGGTGCAAAACAGCGGTTCCGACTGCCTGCTGTTCTGTATCGATTTTGCATTGAAAGCGCATCGCCATACCGCCCAATTTGCCGCACTGCATGCGATCCATCACAGCGGGCGCGCCATCGGCAACGATGCCGACGATCCGCTCATCGAACACAATAATCGGAATACGCTGATTGTCGCGCCGTCCACATTGCTACCGTTTTCGTTCTTCGAACATGCGCAATCGACTACGGCGCTGAAAAATATATGGGGAGACGATCCGCGCGCGGCGGAACTGAGCAGGGAAATACTGGCGCGAAGGGTGGCGCAGAAATATTACCCGTCATCGATAGAACAGCGCCGCCGGGAATTTTTGCTGCAAACTTTCGCGGCGCTCGCCGAATCGGGCTGCCAGCAACAATAAAGCCGTGATTATTCGAAATTGGCGTCAAGTATGGTACTGAAATCCCATGCCGCGGCGCGCATTCTTTGTGCCAGACTCGCCTGACTATTCTATTTCGCTCGTCGGCAAGAGATCACATCATGTTACCTGCTCAATCCATCAACGCCGCATCGCAACTCGCGCTAGCTTCGGTTTCGCACGCGGCACAATCCAATAGCCAGACTATGGGGGCAATCCCTGAATCTCTGCGAGAAGTACACAATAGCAATGCCTGTCGATCCGACCACTGTGCGCTGCCCCCCTTAGCCGGCCCCTACCGTCCGCGCACGACGAGCCCGGATGAAGAGTCTGCGCGTAGAGCCCATAGCGCTTCCCCTCGGCTGTATCGACCATATAAAAACGCATGTATCGCAGCGCGCTTGCCGCAACTTCAACCCGGCGCACTATGCCGATTTGAAGAACAAATGGACCGGACTATGCTTTACCTTAGAGAGCAAAAGCAGCCCGACAGGGCCATAGTAAAGGGCGACATCGCGGCCATCCCGGACTTTGCCGCGATTAAAAATATTCAGAATCCTGGACTGAATTTATTCACCGCAGATTCCATCCCGGCGCTACTTGCGCAGCTCAAAACCATGCCGCAGATATTTCACGTCCGAGGCATACTCAAATGCAAAGACGAAGTGCATCACATCTATGCAGACATCCAGCGGACCTCGGCCGGGCCGATCTCATTCATCGTGCTCGATTCCACCAATATAAATAATAATCTCGACACGTCGCTGTTTCTGCTGCAACTACTTGTGTATCTGAACAAGGAACCGTGTTTTTCCGACAATCGGGTGATGTGCTTCAGCACCGATGTCCAGAAAAGCGATGGCGATTGCCTGATATTTTGTGCCGACTTTGCACTAAAGGCGCATCAACATCAATCGGAGTTCGATCAATTACATACGGCAAACCGCAACCGCCTGACCAACAGCGACAAGAAACACGTTCCTTGTTTCATGGCATCGAATACCCAATTGCCTTTTTCGATTTTCGAACATGCACAGTCCAAAACCGCCCTACTGCGCGATTTAGATACCATCGACAATCCACGCGTGCTTGAACAAACACAAAAAATGCATGCACAACAGCGACGGCGCAGCACCAGCCGCGGAGAAAAATGTTATCCGGCGTCTATAGAATATCTTCGCCAGCAATTTCTGACCCAGGCGATGACAGCGATTGCTTCACTCAAACACCTACCCTTCGATTATTGAGTTTGCCTCGGAGCCGCCGCGGCTAAAACGCACGATGCCATCCGCACCTATCTGCCGCGTCAACGCGCCATCCAGCCAAAGCTTATGCAAATGCGCCAATGCCTCGCCCAGCGCGAAGGTCATCTGATGCGTATCCAGCGGCCGCTTGAACATGATCGGCACAATATCGGCCGCGCATTGCGGCGTCGCACAAGCCTCCAGCACTTCGGCCAGACGCGCAGTGTGATGATCGGTCAATTGAACGATGCGGGTGTGCAAACCGCGAAACGGCTTGCCATGCGAGGGCAGCACCAGCGTATCGGCCGGCAGGTCGGTGTACTTTTGCAGCGACGCCACATATTGCCGCACCGGATCGGCTTCCGGCTCGATCGCCATGACCGATACATTGGTCGAAATGCGCGGCAATACCATGTCGCCGGAAATCAGAATATTCAGATCGGCGTTATACAACGCGGCATGTTCCGGCGAATGGCCGAAGCCGCTGATGACACGCCACTCGTGCGCGCCGATGGCTACGGCATCGCCATCCTGAATGCGGTTATAGGACGCGGGCATGGCCGGCACCATGCCGCTGTAATACCCTTGGCGGCCGGCTACTTTTTCCAGCATGTCGGCGTCGCGCATGCCATGCCGCTGGAAGTGCGGCACCGCCGCGCTGCCGTCGGCCCCCGGCAAACCCGCAGACATGAGTCGCGCAAAGGCATATTCACCGGCCGTCATCCATAGCGGCGCATTCCAGCGCCGGCACATCCAGTCGGCCAAGCCGACATGGTCCGGATGGCAATGCGTGGCCAGTACGCGCACGATCGGCAAGCCGCGCAACGCTTTCTTGAAGATACGTTCCCAGGCGGCGCGCATCTCGTCGGAGGCGATGCCGCAGTCGATCGCGGTCCAACCGTGCACCACGCCATGCCCGTTATCGAATACATCTTCCAGCAGCCATAAATTGATGTGATTGAGCGCGAACGGCAAGGCCATGCGCAACCAAAGTACACCCGGCGCAAGTTCAATGGTGTACCCGACTTCCGGCAGGATATCGCCCAACGGGTAATCGAGTTGGGATTCGAGTGGATTCATTTACGGGCTTTCGGATGAGGTTTAAAACTGGCTTTGTGGGTGCTTTTTAATCCTTTAAGTTTTAGCTATTGAGGTGATCCTTCGATACGGGCTTTGCCCTACTCAGGACGAACGGTTTTTCCCTAAATTTTCAAAAAACCCCGTTCGTCCTGAGTAGGGCGTCAGCCCGTATCGAAGGATCACCTCCGAGGCAAAATTTAAAGGATGCCCACAGCAAACTCTAAAGAATCTTAAATTCAAATTAAAAACAAACGGCTTGTGTTTTACCCGCACGGCTGCCTACAATGCAAGCTACTTTACGTTAACGTCAATCAATCTGACGCCGCTATTCTAACCAGATTCCGGATTACGCATTTCGCCGCTAAATTACGCCCATTATGCCTACATACACGATCTCCGAACTGGCGCAGGAATTCGATATCACGCCGCGAGCAATCCGCTTCTATGAAGATCACGGCTTGCTCAATCCGATGCGCGAGGGCGCCGGCGGACGCAACCGTATCTATCCGGCACGCGAACGAACCCGCCTCAAACTGGCCCTGCGCGGCAAGCGGCTCGGCCTGACGCTGGCAGCGATCAAGGATCTGCTGGACATGTACGATTCCCCCAAAGACACAGAAGCGCAACTCAAACATTTCCTGGAAGTATTAGCGCAACATCGCGGCAAACTGGAGCGGCAGCGGGAAGATCTGGAGCTGACGCTGTCCGAAATAACGGCGCATGAACAGGAATGTTCGCAATTACTGAAACAACAAGGCGCGGGGCGCAAAGGCCGCAGCGCGGCGTAATCCACTGCCGCCGCCCCGCATACTCACCGCACGCACCGTACCCATCACACCTACAACACACCAAGCACCGACACATCCAAAAACCACACGGGAGACACATCATCATGCTGCACCTACCCGGATTACGTTTCGACCACGGCGAAGACATTGCCGCCCTGCGCGCTGCCGTGGCCGCATTTGCCGCAGCCGAAATTGCACCGCGCGCCGCGCAAATCGATCGCAGCGATCAATTCCCGATGGATCTGTGGAAGAAAATGGGCGATCTCGGCCTGCTCGGCATCACCGCGG
Source organism: Herbaspirillum sp. (assembly GCA_028291765.1). Taxonomy (GTDB): domain Bacteria; phylum Pseudomonadota; class Gammaproteobacteria; order Burkholderiales; family Burkholderiaceae_D; genus Herbaspirillum. The sequence goes on along the minus strand of JAQGNR010000138.1, from coordinate 7,161 downwards.
ACGAGCAGTATGGCGGCGCCGGCATGGGGTATCTGGCGCACATTGTGGCGCTGGAAGAAATTTCACGGGCCTCGGCATCGGTCGGATTATCCTATGGCGCGCATTCCAATTTATGCGTGAATCAAATCAGCCGCAACGGCAGCGCCGCACAAAAGCAACGCTATCTGCCGCCGCTGATTACCGGTGATTTCATTGGCGCATTGGCCATGTCGGAACCCGATGCCGGTTCCGATGTGGTCGGCATGAAACTGCGCGCCGATCTGCAAGGCGATCACTGGGTGCTCAACGGCAACAAAATGTGGATTACCAACGGCCCGGACGCCGACGTTTTGGTGGTCTATGCGAAAACCGACCTCAGCGCCGGCGCGCGCGGCATCACCGCCTTTCTGGTTGAAAAAAACTTTCCCGGTTTCAGCGTCGCACAAAAACTCGACAAGCTCGGCATGCGCGGCTCGCACACCGGCGAGCTGGTGTTCCGCGACTGCCGCGTGCCGGCCGGCAATGTGCTGGGCACGGTCGGCAAGGGCGTCGATGTGCTGATGTCCGGCCTCGATTACGAACGCGCCGTCTTGTCCGGCGGCCCGCTGGGCATCATGCAAGCCTGCCTGGATGTAGTGTTGCCGTATGTCCACGAGCGCAAGCAGTTCGGCCAGGCCATCGGCCAATTTCAACTGATGCAGGGCAAGCTGGCCGATATGTATTCGACCATGATGGCCTGCAAAGCCTATGTGTATGCAGTCGGCCAGGCCTGCGACCGGGCCGCCTCTGCCGATGAAGTGCGCGCCTTGCGCAAGGACGCCGCCGGCGCGATTTTGTACGCCGCCGAAAAAGCCACCTGGATGGCCGGCGAAACCATCCAGGCGCTGGGCGGCAACGGCTATATCAACGACTACCCGGCTGGTCGCCTGTGGCGTGACGCCAAACTCTATGAAATCGGCGCCGGCACCAGCGAAATTCGCCGCATGCTGATCGGTCGTGAATTATTTGCCGAAACGCAGTAACAGTAACGCGAGCCCGCTCATGCATCCCTTCCCCAAGCTGCTGTCTTCGCAAATCGCATTCGATACTGCGCGCACCATCCTGAATGGGTTCGATAAGCATTACCGTCTGTTTCGCGAGGCCAGCCGGGCCGCACGGCAGCATTTCGAACAAGCCGACTGGCTGCGGGCGCAAGCCGCAGCCCGCGAGCGTATCGCCTTCTACGACACCCGCGTCGACGAATGCGTGCACCTGCTGGAGGAAGAATACGAGCCGCAGGATTTGAGCGATGCGGTCTGGCGCGAAGTCAAACTGCACTATATCGGCCTGCTGATCGAGCACAAGCAGCCCGAACTGGCGGAAATTTTCTTCAATTCCGTGTGCTGCAAAATTCTGCATCGCTATTATTTCCATAACGATTTCATTTTCGTGCGCCCCGCCGTCTCGACCGAATATCTGGACACCGACGAACCGGCGCCGACCTATCGCGCCTATTATCCGGGCGTCGACGGCTTGCACTACATGCTCAAACGCATCGTCACCAATTTTCAGCTGACCGTTCCATTTGTCGATCTGGACCGCGACGTGGCGCTGGTCGAACAGCGCATTGTGCAATTGCTGGCTGCCGACGGCATGCAAATGGATTTCCAGATCCAGGTCCTGGCGAGTCTGTTTTATCGCAACAAGGGCGCTTACATCGTCGGCAAAATCATCAACGGCGCGCGCCAAATACCGCTGGTGCTGCCCATCCTGCAAAACCACAAACGTGAACTGTATCTGGATGCGGTGCTGGCCGATACCGATCTGATAGGGCTGCTGTTTTCATTCACCCGCGCGTATTTCATGGTCGATATGGAAGTGCCGTCGGCCTATGTGCAATTTCTGCGCTCGCTGTTGCCGCACAAACCCCGCAGTGAAATTTATACCATTCTGGGCCTGCAAAAAATCGGCAAAGCGCTGTTCTATCGCGATTTTCTGCGCCATCTGCGGCACTCTTCCGATCGCATCGACAGCGCCCCGGGGATTCGCGGCATGGTGATGGTCGTGTTTGCGCTGCCGTCGTTCCCGTATGTGTTCAAGGTCATCAGAGACCATTTTCCGCCCCCCAAAGAAACCACCAAGGCGCTGGTCAAGGAAAAATACCTGCTGGTCAAATATCACGACCGCGTCGGCCGTATGGCCGATACACTGGAGTATTCCAGCGTGGCTTTTCCGCGCGCCCGCTTTTCGGCCGATCTGCTGGCCGAGCTGAAACAGTTCGCGCCGTCCGAGATCGAAGAGGACGGCGATGAAATCGTCATCCGTCATCTGTATATCGAACGCCACATGGTGCCGCTGAATATGTATCTGAAAAATGCCGAAGAGACGGGCAATCGGGCTGCCTTGGCCCACGGCGTCATCGAATACGGCAATGCGATCAAGGATCTGATTCGCGCCAATATTTTCCCGGGCGACATGCTGTATAAGAATTTCGGCGTCACACGCCATGGCCGCGTCGTGTTTTATGATTACGATGAAATCGAATACATCGCCAACTGCCGCTTCCGGCCGATACCCACGCCGCGCAATGAAGAAGACGAAATGGCGGCCGAACCCTGGTATCCGATTGCCAAAAACGATGTTTTCCCGGAACAGTTCGGCGTCTTCCTGCTGGGCAAGCCGGCCATCCGGGAAGTCTTCATGCAGCATCACGCCGATCTGCTCGATTACCGTTACTGGCAACAGCATCAACAATACATCCTGGAGGGACATGTGGACGATGTCTTTCCCTATCCGCAGCAAGTGCGCTTTATGCATGCGCTGCCTGTCCCAACTTCCGGAGATTCGCCATGAACGCTTCCGCTTCTGCTTCTGCTTCCGCTTCCACACAAATCGACCCATCACTGGACCCGATCGTCATCGTCGGCGCCGCGCGCACGCCGATGGGTGCTTTTCAGGGCGATTTCGCATCGCTTTCCGCCAGCGACCTGGGCGCTGTCGCGATCCGCGCCGCCATCGAACGCGCCGGCATCGGCGCGGAGCAGGTACAGGATGTCTGGTTCGGCAATTGCCTGATGGCCGGCCAGGGACAAGCCCCGGCGCGTCAAGCGGCCATCAAGGCCGGCGTACCCGTCTCGGCGGGTGCGGTCACGCTGTCCAAAATGTGCGGCTCGGCGATGCAGGCCGTCAAATTCGCCTGCGATTCCCTCGCCGCCGGCACCAATGACGTGATCGTCGCCGGCGGTATGGAATCGATGACCAATGCACCGTATCTGGTGCCGAAAGCGCGCGGCGGCTATCGCATCGGCCACGGCATGATTTTCGATCATATGATGCTCGACGGCCTGGAAGATGCTTATGCCCGCGATGACAACGGCGGCGGCCGCGCAATGGGCACCTTTGCCGAAGACTGCGCCGCCAAATATCGCTTCACACGCCAAGCGCAGGACGCCTTCGCCATCGCCTCGGTGCAGCGTGCGCTGGCCGCGGCTGCCGACGGCGCGTTCAAATGGGAAATCGCGCCGGTCACCGTGGCCGGCCGTGGCGGCGATACCGTCGTCGATCAGGATGAAGGCCCGAAAAAGGCCCGCCTGGAAAAAATCCCGAGCTTGAAACCGGCCTTCAAAAAGGACGGCACCATTACTGCCGCCTCCTCCTCCTCGATCAACGACGGCGCTGCGGCGCTGGTCTTGATGCGCGCATCGACCGCTCGCAAACTGGGTTGCACGCCGATCGCCAAAATCGTCGGCCATACCAGTCATTCGCAGGAACCGGAATGGTTCACTACGGCGCCGGTCGGCGCGATCGAGAAGTTATATGCGAAGACTGGCTGGCGCACGGCCGATGTCGATCTGTTTGAAATCAACGAAGCCTTTGCCGCGGTGCCGATGGCGGCCATGGCCGAGCTCGGTATCGCGCACGAAAACATCAACGTACATGGCGGCGCCTGCACCTTGGGCCATCCGATCGGCGCCTCCGGGGCGCGCATCATCGTAACCTTGATCGGCGCGCTCAGGCAGCGCGGCGGCAAGCGCGGCATTGCTGCGCTGTGCATCGGCGGCGGCGAAGCCACGGCACTGGCGCTGGAATTACTATGAAGACGGAGACAACATGTTAAAACCCATCGATTTTTATTTTGATTTCAGTTCGCCCTACGGCTATCTGGGCTCAACCCGGATCAACGCGCTGGCCGCCGCACACGGCCGCAGCGTGCACTGGCATCCGATTCTGCTGGGCGCAGTGTTCAAAGTAGCCGGCAATACGCCGATGATGGATCTCCCGCTGAAGGCCCGTTATACCTGGAACGACCTGACGCGTACCGCCCGCTTTCACGAAATCCCATTCCAGCGGCCGCCGCACTTTCCGCTATCCACACAAGCCGCTGCGCGCGCCATGCTGTGGATACAGGGACGCTACGGCCATCCGATGGCGGTCCGTTTTGCGCACGCGGTGTACGCCGCAATGTTCGTGCATGGCGTCGACATCAGCGCCGTGGCGAAGGTGTTGGATATTGCCGACGCGTTGGGCATAGACTGCCCGACTTTAGCGGCTGCGCTGGAGACACCGGAAATCAAAGATGCGCTGAAGACGGAAGTGGCGCAAGCGATCGAACGCGGCGTTTTCGGCGCACCGTTCATCATCGTTGATGACGAAGCATTCTGGGGTTTCGATCGGTTTACGCAACTGGCGGCCTTCTTGAAGAACGGCAGTATTTGACCTCGGAGGTGATCCTTCGATACGGGCTTCGCCCTACTCAGGACGAACGGTTTTTCCCTAAATTTTCACAAAAACCCGTTCGTCCTGAGTAGCCGCAACGCGGCGTGCCTTTCCGACGGTCCTGAGTAGCGAAGCGTATCGAAGGAAGGATCACCTCAACAGGCAAAACTTAACGGACTTATTAAAATTGAAGAATCTTGAATATAAACATGAATCAAAAATCAAAAAACATTGAATGCCCTTGCGGCGGCGGCAGCTACGACAAGTGTTGCGGCCGCTTCATCGACGCTGCGCAGGTTGCCGCCAGCGCCAGCGATTTGATGCGCTCGCGCTACACCGCCTTTGTGCTGCGTAACGAAGCCTATCTGCGCGCCACCTGGTGGCCGGAGACCTTGCCCGAAGAAGCCGTCGCCGGCGAAGACGACGTTAAATGGATCGGCCTGAAAATCGTTGCTCAGTCTCAAGCTGTTGAGGCTGACGAGGCGACGGTGGAATTCGTTGCGCGTTTCAAGGTCGGCGGACGCGCGCATAAATTGCATGAAATCAGTAATTTTGCGCGGCAGGCGGATGCGGCGGGAACCATGCGCTGGTATTACGTGGATGGTGTTTTTCCTGAGCACGATTAAAAAAACCATAACATCCCGGAGACTTCATGCCCGCCATCGAAAGCAAACTCAAGCCACGCAGTCCGGCGGCGCAGGCCAATGCGGCAGCGATGCAATTGCTGGTCGACGATCTGCGCAGCAAAATCGCCGCAATCACGCTGGGCGGTGGCGCAGCCGCACGCAGCAAACACACCGCGCGCGGCAAGCTGTTACCACGCGAACGGGTACAGCTGCTGCTGGACCCCGGCACACCGTTTCTGGAACTGTCGCAGATGGCCGCCTTCGGCATGTATCCGGATCGTGACGGCAGCGACGCCGCGCCGTCGGCCGGCATCATCACCGGCATCGGCCGCGTCGCCGGCCAGGAATGCATCATTGTCTGCAATGACGCCACCGTCAAAGGCGGCACTTATTATCCGATGACGGTCAAAAAACACCTCCGCGCACAAGAGATCGCCGAGCAAAATCAGCTCCCGTGTATTTATCTGGTCGATTCCGGCGGCGCCAATCTACCGAATCAGGATGAGGTGTTTCCGGACCGCGATCATTTCGGCCGCATCTTTTTCAATCAGGCCAATCTGTCGGCCAAAGGGATTGCGCAGATCGCCGTGGTCATGGGCTCTTGCACTGCCGGCGGCGCTTACGTGCCGGCGATGAGCGATGAATCGATCATCGTCGCCGGACAGGGCACGATCTTCCTGGCCGGCCCGCCCCTGGTCAAGGCCGCCACCGGCGAAGTGGTGAGCGCCGAAGAACTGGGCGGCGGCGATGTGCATACCCGGCTCTCCGGCGTGGCCGATCATCTGGCGCAAAACGATGCGCACGCACTGGCGCTGACACGCAGCATCGTGGCCAATCTGAACCGGCGCAAACCGCAGCAGACAGTGCTGCGCGAAACCGAAGCGCCGCTGTATCCGGCCGAGGAGATGTACAGCATCATTCCAACCGATACCCGCCATCCGTTCGATGTGCGCGAGGTCATAGCGCGCATTGTCGACGGCAGCCGATTCGATGAATTCAAGGCGCGCTACGGCGCTACGCTGGTATGCGGCTTTGCGCATCTGTACGGCATGCCGGTCGGCATCATCGCCAACAACGGCATTCTGTTTTCCGAATCGGCGCTCAAAGGCGCGCATTTCATCGAGCTCTGCTGCCAGCGCAAGATTGCATTGGTGTTTCTGCAAAACATTACCGGCTTCATGGTCGGCAAGAAAGTGGAGAACGAAGGCATTGCCCGCCACGGCGCAAAAATGGTGGCAGCAGTGGCCACAGCTGCCGTGCCGAAGCTCACCGTGATCATCGGCGGCAGTTTCGGGGCCGGCAACTATGGCATGTGCGGCCGCGCGTTTTCACCCCGTTTTCTGTGGATGTGGCCGAATGCGCGCATTTCGGTGATGGGCGGCGAACAGGCCGCCAGCGTGCTGGCTACCGTGCGGCGCGACGGCATCGAGGCCCGCGGCGATAGTTGGAGCGAGGACGAAGAATGCGCCTTCAAAACGCCGATCCGCCAACGCTACGAGCAACAGGGCCATCCGTATTACGCCTCGGCGCGATTGTGGGATGATGGCGTGATTGATCCGGCCGATACGCGGCGGGTACTGGGACTGGGATTAAGCGCAGCATTGAATGCCCCGATTCAAGAAACGCGCTTTGGCGTATTCCGTATGTGAGCTGATGGATGCGCTAAGGCAACGCTGATGAAGCGCCATGGGCGGTCAGGGCGTGAGGCGGGCTGTGGCGGATGTTTGTGCGCAGTGAGGTAAAGTAGGGAGGTGGCCAAAGGCCGCCGGAATGACACGAACGGAGCACAAACATCCGCCACAGCCCGCCTCACCACCGCAGGTAAATGTTATTGAATTTATGATTAACAGACCCCAGATGA
>JAQGNR010000130.1 GCA_028291765.1 Herbaspirillum sp. | reverse complement strand
GCACAAACATCCGCTACAGCGCGCAACAGTCCGCCTTGCCCTTAATTTCGCAATAAGCTCTTTTTGTTGTGCGCGGAAAAACCGGGTTTGTTTTCGAGCTTAGTTACAAGTCTAGTTACGAGCCTTCTTCAACCAGCCGTTGTTCGTTCAATCGCCGCGCCTCGATACGTGCCTCCGCCTCTCGCAGGATGTTCGACGGTTTTCGATGGCTCCATACCGCCGCCGCCACCGAAATCACCGAACAGCAGATCAGGCCGGCCGCGATAGGGCTTCTCAAGAAAACCGTCGGATCGCTATTCGACAATGTCATCGCCTGCCGGAAAGATTGTTCCAGCGTGTGGCCGAGAATCAAGCCGAATAAAAGCGGTGCTTTCGGAATATCGAGTTTGCGGAAGGCGTAGCCAACAACGCCGAAACCAAGCGCCAGGAACAGGTCGAAGGTATTGTTATTGAACGAGTAGACCCCCGCAGTTGCGATGCCCAGCACGATGCACAACAGCACGCCCGGCGGTACATACAGAATGCGTGCAAGCAAACCGACCAGCGGCAGATTGAGCACCAGCAGCATGATATTGCCGATATACATACTGGCGATCAGTCCCCATACCAGATCAGGTTGCGTATGGAACAGCATCGGGCCAGGTTGAATCCCGTACATGATGAATGCGCCCATGATCACCGCGGTGGAGCCCGATCCGGGCACGCCGAGCGCCAGCAAGTGCACGAATGCACCGCAGGTATCGGCATTGACCGCAGCCTCCGGCGCGGCGACGCCTTCGATGGCGCCATGGCCGAATTCCTCCGGGTGTTTCGATATTTTCTTTTCGAGAATGTACGACAGCATCGCCGCGATCGTGCCGCCCAGACCCGGCGCCGCGCCGCACAGAAAACCGACAGCGGTGCCGCGCAGCGCCGCCGGACGCGCCCGTTTCCACTCGGCCTTGGTGAACCACAATTTGCCGCTCACTTTAACCACATGCAGCGTGCCGCCCATGGTGCCTTCGACCATCCGGCTGACTTCCGAAATGGCGAACAGGCCAACCACGATCACCAGGAAGCTGATGCGATCCTGCAGTTCGGTAATGCCCATCGTAAAGCGCGGCACGCCGGTTTGCAGATCGATGCCGATGGTCGCCAGCGCCAGGCCGATCAGCGTTGCCGTGAGTCCTTTGCCCAGAGAATCGCCGGTCAAGGCGCTCACCGTCGTCAGCGCGAACAGGATCAGCGCGAAATATTCGGTCGGGCCAAAATGCAGCGCCAGCGTCGCCAGAGGCGCAGCCACGAACGACAACAGTGTCACGCCGATCATGCCGGCGATGAACGAGCTGGTGGCCGCGATCGCCAGGGTCGCCGCAGCGCGCCCTTTGCGCGCCAATGGATAGCCGTCCAGCACCGTCATGACCGCAGCCGAGTCGCCCGGCGTATTCAACAGAATGGCGGTCACTGCGCCGCCGTACATGCAGCCGTAGTAAATACCGGTCAGCATCATCAGCGCAGTCATCGGATCCATCCCGAAGGTGACCGGAATCAGCAGCGCGATGCCGGCCGAGGGGCCGATGCCGGGTAAATGGCTGATGACCGTGCCGATAAAGACGCCGATGAGCGTATACAACAAATGGGTCGGTTCGATGGCGACCGAAAGTCCGTGCAAAATACCGTTAAGGCTATCCACGATGGCGGCTCCGTCAGATCGAAAGGATGCCCGCGGGCAGCGGCACATTGAGCAGGTGTACGAACACCAGATCGACCACCAGCGCGAAACCGACTGCTGTCAGCAGATTGGTCCGGTAACGGCCACGATTGAAATAACTCAGCAGGCCACCCAGAAATACGACAGTGGCAACCAGATATCCAACTTCTTCGAACACCGTGTAATAAAGGATGGTCCAGCCGACCATTGCGGCCAAGATCAGTGATTGATGACGGCGTTCGCGCTTGGTAAGAACAGGGGCAACTTCGTGATCGGCTGCTGCCGGCGCTGTATGTTCGCGCTTTTTGCTCTTGCTGAAAGCTTCGATCAGCAGCAATACGCCAGCGAGCAAGAGACCGCAGCCGACCAGCGCCGGAAAGGCGCGCGGACCCAGCGAATCGCCCATGCGGGTTACCGGCATTTGAAAATCTGCATATAAGTAAACGAGTGCGCCGGCTATGACGCAAATGGCTAGCCAGAATTCAGGCTTTATTGTTTTCATGTCTCCTCCTTAATACAAAACGATGCCGCGGATGAAAGGGCGTTATGCCCATCATCCGCCGCAGAGGGCTTGGCGCCTCTTACTTTTCGGTTTTGTAACGGCCTTCCTTGACGACCTCGGCAATGGTGCCGTCCGGGGCGCGGAACTTCAATGCGCCAGTGCCTGGAGGCGAAAGAATTTCGCCGCCGAAAGCGCGGATCTTTTCAGCCGCGATTTCCTGGTCTTCGACGGTAACGCCCCAATGGTGAATGCGCGAACCCGGGCCGGCCAGTTGCGCTTCATCGGCTTCTTCGCTGTCGTACTTCATCAGCGTGAAGTCGATGTGACCGTCGGTCATGTGGCGCGAAATGTGTTGGCGAGTTTGGCTGGTGTGAATTTCCTTGAAGCCGAATACCTCTGTGTAAAACTGGGTAGCGGCTTCGAGATCCATGACTTTAATAGCCAGGTGAACGATGCGGGACATAGTGATCTCCTGTTGATGGGAACTGCAGTGAAAAAATATTATTGTTTGGCGAGGCCTAGCTCGCCGAGCAGCGGGGTCAGCCTTGCGTTTTCGTTTTTCAAGAATTCCGCGGCCTGTTGGCTCGGGCGATAGTCGGCGCTCCACATATTGCGTTTGAGTGCGGCGCTCCATTCAGGCGTGGCCATGACTTTCTTCAATACGTTGTCCCACCACGCAGCTTGCGCGGCAGGCATGTCCTTTGGTCCGACCAGCACGCGCCAAGTAGAAAAATCTACATCGATGCCTTGTTCTTTCCAGGTCGGCACGTTCGCCAGTTCGTCCGGAGCGCGGGCGGCTTGCGGGATGCCGATCATGCGGATCTTGCCTGCTTGCGCCGGCCCGACTGCGACACCGACAGGTGAGGCGGCCACCGCAACGTGGCCGCCCATCAGCGCAGTCATCGCTTCGCCGCCCGAATCGAAAAATACGATTTTCAGTTTGTGCGGATCTTGTCCGGCAGCCTTCACCACCATTGCAGCGGCGATGTGGCTTTGTCCGCCCGGCGAGCTCGATACCGCCATGCCGACACTGGCAGGATCTTTACGCAACAGCGCAACCACATCCTGGCCGCTCTTCAATGCGGAATCGCCTGCCACCGCGAATATGATCGGTTCTCTGAAAAGCACGGCCAGGGGCGTGACATCGGCGATGCCGATTTTGCTCAAACCGGTGATCTGGTTGGTCACCAGCGGCAGTGCCTGTACCGTTACGTAGTGGCCATCGGCGTGATGTGAATTGATGTACGAGATACCGACTGTGCCGCCGCCGCCCGGCCGGTTGAGCACCGTGATCGGTTGATCCGACAGTTTTTCCTGCGTAATGACGTTTTGCAGTGTGCGGGCCACCAGATCGAGGCCGCCGCCGGGCGCGCTTGGAACGACGATCTGGATCGGCCGTGTCGGCTTCCAGGCCTCGGTTGCATTGGCGGCGTTGCCGATGCTGCCGACGCTCAATAGCGCGCCGAACGCCAATAGCCCGCTTAGATATTTAAGCTTGATACGCATTACCTGTCTCCTTGATTTTTATTTTGGTCTAGAGCTTGAAACGATCAATATCGAATACGGTATTGCAAAAAAAGTGATGGATTCAATTATTCCGGCAATGGCATTCCCGCCGCTTTGGCATGTTCTTCCGACACCGGCTGCCGCTGGTTCAGCGCAAACAACATGCGCTCTTTCCCACGGCTTACGTGACGGAAACTGGATTCGTAAGATGCAGCAACGTCCTTGGCTTTCAATGCGGCCAGAATCTCTTGATGCTCACGGTTTGACTCGAGCAGCGCGCTACGCTGCACCAGGCCATGGGTGCGAAATAGATGAAATTCCTTGACCAATGCGCGATGCATTTTTAGCAGGCGGCTATTGCCGGTCGAGCGCACGATGAAGTCGTGAAATTCGACATTGAGTGGATAGAATTTTGTGAAATCGGC
>JAQGNR010000128.1 GCA_028291765.1 Herbaspirillum sp. | reverse complement strand
GTGGCCTTCCCCAAGTCGTAAAAGGCCCTATCGACTTGGGGAAGGCCACGGCGGCCTGATCGAAGAGGCAATCACCGCCCTAAAAAAATTTGCGTAACTGTTTGCTCATAAAAAAACCCCAAGAAGTTAGGATTAATGTCCAACTTCTTGGGGGTCAGTTCACTCCCGCGGGAGCTTTTTCATGGAAATGGAAATGTTGGTTTCCAGGGTGATTAATTGCCCAGCATGAAATTCAGGACGATGCCGTTGCCGATCGAGACCAGAACATAGTCGCCGCCGGCTTGAACCCAATGGTAACCGCGTGGAGGCGGGGTCAGACGGTGGTCGCGCCAATCTTCGACGACATATTGCCGATCGCGGTATTCAGGTGGAAGACGGTCGCCTCTGTGAAATGCATGCTCGGGGCCGGCGCCGCGCTCGTCGCGGTGATCGCCGCGATTGTCATGGTGGTCATTGCGATGATCGTCGCGATGATTGTCACGATGATCGTCATGAGAATTGCCATGCCCGTGATCGTCATGATCGTCGGCAAAGGCAGCGCCTCCTGCTGAAAGCAAAGAGATTGCCAGAATGGCGGAAACAACGGTTTTAATTTTCATAAAGGACTTCCTTTGGTTGGCGCGTGTCTAGTTTGCACGCGTAGGGCATTTTGAGCCGGTCTGCCGCCTTTAGTTCACGCAGGCCAGATCGATACATCATTCGGGCAAGGGAGAAAAAGCGCAAATATGGCAGCAAAGATGGCAACAAAGGCGTGATTTTATCGCGTCTGCCCCATCTTTCGCTGGAGATGGTTTCGCCAGCAGCATCGGCCTTGCCGGCGCAGGGGAATACATCGCGTTCTTGGCATGTTTTTTGCAAACGAATGCAGGGAAATTCCTGCGCCTATCCACCATTCGTAGCGCGGAAGTATCTTTTGTATTTATCGATTGACATGAATATTTTTAGCGTTATAGAATCATTTGTGCAAACGATTGCATAACCGGTTGCATAACCGATTGCAGGAATTTACCAACGCTTACCAACGGAATGCCGGATGACATCGAGCAAGATTATCGACTGCGAAGAAGTGATAACCGATATCGTCAAAGAGGCGATGAGTCGCACAGATGATGCGCGGCTGAAGAAAATAATGGCGCTGCTGGTCCAGCATCTCCATGCTTTTGTCAGGGAGACGAATCTGACCGATCAAGAGCTGGAAACAGGTTTGGATTTCATCGCCCGCATTGGGCAAGCCACCCGCGATGATCATAACGAGGCGATCTTGGCGTCAGACGTATTGGGTGTGTCGACGCTGGTCGCTTATCGCAATAATCCGCAAGAGCAGGGGCAAAGCGCAAAAGCGCTGCTGGGTCCGTTCTGGCGCGACGGCGCGCCCGAGTGCGAACCCGGCGACAATATCGCGCGCTCGGATACGCGCGGCATACCAATGTTCGTCAAAGGCGTGGTGCGTAACATTGCCGGTCAGCCGATACCGGATACGCTGGTCGATGTCTGGCAGGCCTCGCCAGTCGGCATGTATGAAAACCAGGACCCGGATCAGGTCAACATGAATCTGCGCGGCAAATTCCGCACCGATTCGCAAGGACGATATCGCTTTCGCACCGTGCGGCCGGCCGGTTACCCGGTGCCCACCCATGGCCCCATAGGGGAATTGTTGCGGGCGCAGAATCGCAGTCCTTTCCGTCCGGCGCATATTCATTTCATGGTGTCCGCACCGGAATATAAAACGCTCATCACGCAGATTTTTGCTGATGACGCCGAACATTTGCATTCGGACGTCGTGTTCGGCGTGACGAAGCCGTTGATCGGCCATTTTGAATCGCATGACAGGCCCAATCCGGAATATCCCGATGCGCCCGATCACTACGTCACGCTGACGTACGATTTTGTACTGGAAGAGGGTACGCGGACTTTCCCGCGCCCACCGATTAAATAACTCACTCAGGAAAAATGCATGTCGCGCGCTAATACCTTATCTAATACGTCTCTCGAAGGACAGGTCGCTGTAATTGTCGGTGGGACTGGCGGCATCGGCAGCGTAACCGCGCGCCGGCTGGCGGCGGCAGGCGCCCGGATCGTCATTTTGTATCGGGGCAAAAAAGAAGCCGCCGAGGCCTTGGTTGCCGAGCTGCCGGGGCAGGATCATGGCGCGCTGTGCGCTGCCGTGGAAGATAGCAAATCGCTGGTGCAAGCCGCCGCCGATGTCGCCACCCGGTGGGGACGCGCCGATATCCTGGTCAATGCCGCCGGCTTCACCAAGCCGATCCCCCATCGCGATCTCGATGCCTTGGACGATGAATTGATCGATCGCATGTTCGCCGTCAACTGGCGCGGACAATTTGCCGCCATTCGCGCCTTTACGCCGTTATTGCGCAGTTCCGGGCGGGGCGTGGTGGTCAACGTTTCATCGATTGCAGCGACCACCGGTGTCGGCAGCAATATCGCGTACTGCGCGGTCAAAGCCGGGCTGGATATTATGGCGGTGTCGCTGGGCCGCGCATTGGCGCCGGAAATCCGTGTGCTGAACGTCTCTCCCGGCGTGGTCGATACCACGTTTGTCGCCGGGCGGGATCAGGCCTGGAACGATAAGCAAGCCGCCACGACGCCGCTCAAACGGATCGGCACCCCCGATGATATGGCCGCAGCAATCGAGGCCTGCATCACGACGCTGACTTTCTCCACCGGTACCACCATTCATGTCGACGGCGGTCGGCGGTTTGGCACAGCATAAAGAGCAGCCATGCAAGATAAAGTCATTATCACCTGCGCCATCACCGGCAATCTCACCAAGCCAGAGCAGCATCCCGGGCTGCCCATTACGCCGCAGCAGATCGCCGAGTCGGCGCTGGATGCGGCAAGGGAAGGCGCTGCCGTGGCGCATATACACGTGCGCGATCCCGAGACCGGCCGGCCGTCGATGAAGATCGAGCATTACCGCGAAGTCATCGAGCGCATACGGGAAAAAAATTCGGCGCTGGTCATTAACTTAACCACCGGGCCGGGCGGGCGTTTCATTCCCAGCGAAGCCGATCCCAAGGTGGCCGCGCCCGGCAGTACCTTGATGGTCCCCGAGCAACGGGTCGAGCATATCGTGGTGTTGCGCCCGGATATCTGCACGCTGGATTTGAATACGATGAATTCCGGCGGGGAGGTGGTGATCAATACGCCGCGCAACGTATCGAAGATGGCAAAGCTGATTCTGGACGCGGGCGTCATGCCCGAGATCGAGTTATTCGATTCAGGCGATATTCACCTGGCCCACGATTTAATCCGCACCGGCGTGCTCAACGGCCCCGGCTTGTACAGTCTGGTGCTGGGCGTCAAATACGGCTTTTCGGCGACGCCTGAAACGATGCTGTATGCACGGGATCTATTGCCGCAAGGGGCGATCTGGACCGGCTTCGGCATCGGACGCCATGAGTTCCCGATGGTCGGCCAGTCTTATCTGTATGGCGGGCATGTGCGGGTCGGCTTTGAAGACAATTTGTATTTATCCAAAGGCGTGCTGGCAGCCAGTAACGGCGTGCTGGTGCGGCGTGCGCGTGAAATCGTCGAATCGATGGGGGGGGCGATTGCATCCCCAGCGGAGGCGCGAGCGATTTTCGGTCTGCGCGCATGAGCGCGGTAGTCGTAGGCGATATATGTGGCGTGGGCGCTGATGCAACGCCAACGCCGATGCAAACATCAAACAGTTATTTATAGCGTTATTTATAGAATGGAGCAGGAAGCATGACAGCAATACGTGTTTTTGAAAAAGCCGCCAATATCGATTCGCTGGTGTTGCAAACGGTCGCCGCCGAGCGGCCGAAAGCCGGCGCGCAGCAATGCGTGATCGAGGTGCATAGCGCCGGCGTCAATCCGAGCGATGTCAAGGCAGTGCTGGGCGCGATGCCGCACGCGGTATGGCCTCGCACGCCGGGACGCGATTATGCGGGCATCGTCGTGGATGGCCCTCAGCATCTGGTGGGCAAGGCTGTTTGGGGCAGCGGCGGCGAGCTGGGTATCGGCCGCGATGGTACGCATGCGAAATATCTGGTGGTCGATGCACTCAGCGTGCGCGAAAAGCCGGCCACCATCAGTCTGCTCGAAGCCGGCGCCGTGGGTGTGCCGTTCATCACTGCCTATGAAGGCCTGCGTCGCGCGGGTATGCCGAAAAAAGGCGATGTCGTGCTTGTGTTCGGCGGCAACGGCAAGGTCGGCCAGGCCGCCATTCAATTGGCGGCACGCGCCGGCGCGCAGGTATTCGGCGTCGAACGTGTCGCGCAAGGGTATCGGGGATACGCGAGCGCGCCGGTAGATATGATCGATGCCAGTGCTGTCGATGTGGCCGATTATGTGAAGGCGAAAACAGCCGGGCATGGCGCCGACATCGTCTATAACACCGTAGGCAGCCCTTATTTCGAGCAGGCCAATCGCGCCATGGCGAAAGGCGCCAAGCAGATTTTCATTTCGACGCTCGAGCGGGCGGTGCCGTTCGATATTTTTGCGTTTTACCGCGGGCAGCATACTTTCGTCGGCATCGATACATTGGCCTTGGATAGCCATGACGGTGCGGAGATTTTGGATCTCCTGACGCCAGGTTTCAACGATGGGAGCTTGAAGCCGTTTCCGGTTTTGGAAACACATATTTATGCATTAACCGATGCTGCGCAGGCTTATCGCGCTGTACTTAACGGTTCCGCAGAACGTGTGGTGGTGCGGCCGTGAACGTCACGCGCTTCGACACGGCAGCGCAATATTTTCCGCCCAATCATGAGGGGATGTATTGCGTGCGCCTGCAAGGTCAGGAAGCCGGACCGGCGGATACCGCCTGGATGGGGATATCCCATATCCTTCCAGGCGGCGGCACCACACTGGATGCGTCGCCGGTGGAGAAATTTTATGTGGTGCTTGAGGGACATGTCACGATTGTCACTGAAAGCGGAGAAGAGACATTGGCCAGGCACGATTCATGCCGTCTGGCACCGGGCGAAAAAAGAGCGCTGAAAAATTTGACGAATCGGCCGGCGACAATTTTACTGATCATGCCATTTAACAAGACAAATTAAGGGAAGCTCTGATTAACTCAGAACTCCCCGACTTAGTTAGAGATTTTTAAGGAGGTTTTTGAAGCGCCCTGCAGCAGCTTTCCAGCGAAGCAATTTTTATCAAAATAAATATAATCAGGAGACATATGAACAACGTCATCAATGAAGTCCCAATTATGGGCTTGCAAGGCGCGACGGTGAAGAAACCGTTCTATCGCGTGCTTTATATACAGGTGCTCATTGCCATTGCGTTCGGTATTGCGCTCGGTCATTTCAGTCCGGTTACGGCAGCGGATATGAAGCCGCTCGGCGATGGCTTTATCAAACTGATTAAAATGCTGATCGCGCCGGTGGTGTTTTGCACGGTGGTATCCGGCATCGCAGGTATGCAGGATATGCGCAAGGTCGGTCGCGTCGGCGGCAAGGCTTTGCTGTATTTCGAAGTGGTGTCTACGTTCGCTTTATTTCTCGGGCTGGCGGTCGGAAATTGGGTGCGCCCCGGCGCCGGATTCAACGTCGATGTGGCGACCTTGAATACCAAAGCCGTCATGGGTTATGCAGGTCAAGCCAAAGGGCTTACCACCACCGATTTTCTGCTAAATATCATTCCCGATACGGTCGTTAGCGCCTTCTCGAAGGGCGATGTGCTGCAAGTTCTACTGGTCTCGATTGTGTTCGGCCTCGCTTTATCGCTATTGGGAAGCCGCGGCAAGCCGGTTACCGATATTATCGATTCGGTTTCGCATGCGGTGTTTGGCGCGGTTAACATCGTCATGAAATTCGCCCCCATCGGCGCGTTCGGCGCGATGGCTTTTACCATCGGCAAATTCGGCGTTGCGTCCCTGATCCCGCTGGCCAAACTGGTCGGCACATTTTATTTAACCTCGTTCCTGTTCGTTTTCATCGTTCTTGGTGTGATTGCGAAACTGACCGGCTTCAGTATTTTCAAATTCCTTAAATACATCAAAGAAGAAATTCTGCTGGTATTGGCCACTAGTTCTTCGGATACCGCGCTGCCGACGCTGATGGAAAAAATGGAAAAGCTGGGCTGCTCCAAATCATTGGTCGGCCTAGTGGTTCCGACCGGCTATACCTTCAATACCGACGGCAGCAGTATTTACATGACCATGGCGGCGCTGTTTGTCGCGCAGGCGACCAATACCGATCTCACACTGATGCAACAATTGGCGATCCTGGCCGTTGCGATGCTCACCTCCAAAGGCGCCAGCGGCGTGCAGGGTGCTGCTTTCGTCGCCCTGGTTGCGACGCTGGCGGTGGTGCCGACGATTCCCGTTGCCGGCATGGCCTTGATACTGGGCATCGATCGTTTCATGAGCGAAGCGCGCGCGCTGGTCAACACCATCGGCAATGGCGTGGCGACGGTGGTGATCGCGCGCTGGGAAAATGAGCTGGATGAGGAAAAGCTCAAAATACTGGGCTAAGCCATAAAGCGCTTCGATTAAAATAAGCGATTAAAAATTGAGTGCCATTTTATGATCGCCAAATCGCCTACCCTCTCCGATATTGCAAAAGCTGCGGGAGTGCATTCTTCTACAGTATCGCGGGTGATGAATCCAGAGACGCGGACGATGGTCAGCGAAGACGTGGCCAAGCGTATTCTGGCGGTGGCCAAGCGTATCGGGTATCGGGCCAACAGAGCCGCCTCAACGCTGCGGACCAAACGGTCCAAGGTGATAGGCGTCATCCTGCCCGATATCACGAATGCGGTGTTTCCGCCCATTTTGATGGGGATCGAAGAGGGGCTGCGTAAATTCGGCTACCTCACGATTGTCGTCAATGTCGGCAGTTCCCACGAGGAGCAGAGCTTTGTGGTTAACCGTTTGCTTGGTCAGCAGGTCGATGGACTGATTTTCGCAACGGCGGAGCGGCATGATGTTCTCATGCAAAGCTGTGTCGAGCAAAACGTCCCGGTCATCAGCGTGAACCGCAGCGACGACTCCGGTACGGTGTCTTGCGTGGCCAGCGATGAGTATCAGGGCATGCGATTGGCGGTAGATCATTTAAGATCGATTGGACATACCCATATCGCGCACATCGCAGGCCCTGAGTATATTTCGACCGGTCATTTGCGGCGATTGGGATTCATTAACGCCGCCCATGAGCAAGGTTTATCCAAATCGAAATATAAGATCGTCGAGAGTACGGCTTACACGCGCGATGCCGGCCGGATCGCCTTGGCGGAGTTGCTTAAATTGGCGCCCAAGACCACGGCGGTGGTTGCGGTCAACGATCTGGTTGCCTTGGGTTGTTACGACGTGATGAAGGAAAAAGGGCTGAATTGCCCCGCCGATCTCTCGATTGTCGGGCATAACGATATGCCGCTCATGGATATGATCTGGCCGCCGCTGACCACGATACGCATTGCGCATCGGGAGATGGGTCTGGAGGCATCGCGATTAATTTTAAATGCCATCGACCAGCGCGATGCAGCTGTCGTGGATATCAGGCTGAGGCCGGAATTGGTGGTGCGCGGGTCCACTGATGTACCGCGGGAAAATAGCGTTATCAAGTTTTAGGGCGACGCGGATTGTTGCGCAATTAAGGGTAAGGCGGACTGTTGTGTTGCGGGCTGTGGCGCATGTTTGTGC
>JAQGNR010000125.1 GCA_028291765.1 Herbaspirillum sp. | reverse complement strand
CGGGTGGTGGAGCTCGGGACCAAGATCGAGATATAACCCAATCGCATGAATGGCTATATGCTGCGGTGATGCATTTCCGCAATAAAAACGGGGCGCTTTTAAAGCGCCCCGTTGTTCGTCCGGGCTTCCATGGAGCGGATCTCCACATCGCCAATGCATCAATGCATCAATGCACGACCATTGGTTGCCGCATGTAACTATCGTATTGACCGAGGAAACTGTCGATGTCTTCGATCGAGGGTTCGCTTGCAATCAAGTCTTCGACATCCTTGCGGAATACCTCTGCCATTGAACCGGCCAGGAAGATTTCGCGATTGAAGGACTTGTCCATGATTTCATAACCGCCGCTGTGCAGAGTTTCAGTACTGTTGTCCGGTGTAAACTCGACAACGCTGTATTGGTCACTGTTATAGATCAGGTTCATGTGCACGCTCCATAGTAAAGTTCTGCTTCGAAAACAGACATGGCGCTATTGCGATGGTATTTCAAGGTCTAATGCGAAAACGATACAGTGTTAGCCGCTCCTCCGTGGCGATTGTTACAGTTTTTTAATTTTTTCTGGCCAGTTTGCCTGGTTCCACGCCCAATTGTTTGAGTTTTCGATACAGATGTGTGCGTTCCAGGCCGGTCCGCTCCGCTACGCGGGTCATACTGCTGTTTTCGCGCACCAGATGGTATTCGAAATAAGCGCGCTCGAAAGCGTCGCGTGCTTCACGCAGCGGTAAATCGAATGAAATACTGGCCGCTTTGTCGGCAGCGGTGTAATAAGCGGCGCCCACGCTGAGGTTATTCGGTACTTCGGCATTGCCGGGCACATTGTAGGAAGCCACTGTGGGCATGTCGGTGGCGTCGCCGACAGTCACGGCACGGACAAAGCCGGGTGTGCGAGGCGCTTCGCGGTTATGCGAAAGGCCGTGCTGCACCGCCTTCAATAATTTCTGCAGGGCAATGGGTTTTTCCAGGAAATTGAGCGCGCCGATGCGGGTCGCTTCGACCGCGGTATCGATCGTTGCATGGCCGGACATCATAATGACCGGCATGCTCAGCAATCCGTCGCGTTGCCATTCCTTGAGCAGCGTGACGCCGTCGGTGTCGGGCATCCAGATATCGAGCAGCACCAAGTCAGGCGCTGCGCTCAGGCGCAACTCACGTGCTTGCTGCGCGTTTTCTGCTGTTACTACAACATGCCCCTCATCACTCAAAATTTCGGAGAGTAATTCGCGGATACCCATTTCGTCATCGACGACCAGGATGTTAGCCATGTGCCTGCTTTCTCATGTAGTGCGTAATTCCATCCGACTACCGAATCTGCATTGAGTTGCGGAAACGGCAGAATGAGATGTCGGTTTTTTGCAATTATATGCGGTCAGCGTTCGTAGGTGCTGCTTTGTATTTACTGGGAAAGCTTGTTTCGAATTTCTTGCGCATCGTATGAATTAGCCTGCTAACTTTAACAGCAAAATTGAGATTTTAGCGCCCCGTCCGTCCGAACGATTTTGAATATCGATTTTACCGCCATGTTCATCGACAATTTTCTTGACCATGGCCAATCCCAGACCGGTGCCGCGCACTTTTGAGGTGACGTAAGGCTCGAATGCGCGCGCCAGAATTTTCTGTGAGAAACCCGCGCCGTTATCCCTGATGGTCAGTCTGACTGCAGCGCGGGCGCCGCCGCCCGGGCTTTCGTAATTGACGACCTCGGTGACCACATCAATGCGCGGCGCCACAGGCGGTATGCGTGATAGTACAGGATCATTGACGGCATCTTGTGCGTTTTGCAGCAGATTGTGAATGACTTGCCGCAATTGGGTCGGGTCGCCCATGACATGCGGCAGCTTCGGCGCCAGCGCCGCATGGATGGCGTCGCGTTCGTCGCCGGACAGGTAGAGATTGAGAATTTCGGCAATCAGATCGTTCAGATCGAGCGGCGTCGGTTTGGCCGGCGGGGTCCGCGCGTAATCGCGGAAATCGTCGACCATGTGCTTCATGGCGGTCACCTGATTAACGATGGTGATGGTGCTTTTGTTCAGAATGGCGGCCTCTGGTGGGTTCAATTTGTCGATCAGCCGCATTTGCAGACGTTCGGCCGATAGCTGAATCGGCGTCAACGGATTTTTGATTTCGTGCGCCAGACGCCGTGCGACTTCACCCCAGGCGATGGAGCGCTGGGCCGAAATAACATCTGAGATATCGTCAAACACGACGACATAGCCGGTGCCGGTTTCGACCGGCAGGCGCGAGCCGCGCGCCAATAGGGTGATCTTTTCGTCATCGGCGCCGGCGCCGGTGTCGTCCAGCAGGCGCGGTAATTCGATCTGCTGTTGCCAATGCAGTTTTTCCAGCGGGATCGCATTGGCCGCCAGTTGCGCGCTTTGTTCGGAAAACGCGGTGGTGATTGCCAGCGCAAAGGCAGCCAGGCCATCGACATTGACCAGCGGCTGGCCGATGTAAGGGGAGAAGTCCAGTTGCAAAATGCGTTTGACCGATTCATTACTGGTGATTAAGCGGAAGCTATCGTCCAGCACCACCACGCCGGCCGACATATTGGCCAGCACCGATTCGAGATAGGCTTTTGCTTCTTCCAGCTCGACCCGGTTCTTTTCGACGGTATCGCGCGCCTCCAGTAATTGCCGGGTCATGGTGTTGAAGGATTGGGTCAGCGTGCCGAGTTCATCGGAGGTCGCCACAATCGGACGCGGCGATAGATTGCCTTCCGCCACGGCCTTGGTGCCTTCGGCCAGCAATAACAGCGGTTTGGCCAGATCGCCGGCAATCACAAAGGCGCTGACGATGGCGGCGAAGATCGCCAGCAGCAGGGTCAGGGTCAAGGTGACCAGATAGATTTTCCGCAGCCCGGAGCGCGATACGGAACGCTGCTGATATTCGCTATAGGCTATGCGCAAGGTGTTGGCGTTGCTTGCCAGATAAGTGGGAACCGGCTGCATGATTTGCAGATAGTGGCGCTCGGAGCGGGCGGTCAGCATGCTGCTGGCGCCGGGGATTTCCACTACCACGTGCAGCCGGAGATCATTGTCGTTGCCATCGATGTCGCCGCTGGAATTGGCGTTTTCAATCGCGGCGAAGCCGCGCGTGGTGCCGGCCTGGCGGATCATTTCCGGGCTCGGTATCTCCGGGGTGAGTGCGCCCAGGCGGCCGCCGACGGTGGCAATCACCTGGCCGGTAGCGGTGAAGATGGCGGTTTCCAGGTTCTGTTCACGCAGCCGGGATAAATAGGTCACTTGGGCGCTATCGCTCTTGTCGGCCAGTTCAAGCGCGATGCCGTGTCCCTTTTCGGTCAGGTCGGAGAGTGCGGAGTCCAGTGAGTTACGGCCTAGATTGAGACCGGATTCCAGTGCCGATTCGATGCGCACATCGAACCAGGATTCGATGGAGCGGGAGACGAATTGCACCGATACCAGATAAATCAGCAGGCCCGGCAAAATGCCGATCAACGCAAATAGCATGACCAGTCTGGCCATCAGGCGCGAACCGAATTTGCGTAGGCGATAACGCTTGATCAGACGGGTCAGCAAGAGAAACACCACGCTCAGCAGCATCGCTGCGACCAGTACATTGAGGCCCAGCAGCCATGAATAATGCTGATCGAAGAAGGCGGTGTTTTCGGAGGCGGAGGCCAGCAGGAATAGCAGAATGGCGAACACGCCACAGCCGACAACCAGTAAGTACCGGAGTTTGCGCGTCATTCCGGCTTATAGCTGAAGTTGATCCAGTTCGACGATAAATGCCAGTCGCTGTTGTTCAGAGCATTGATCTGAAACGGTTTGGATAGCTGGGCGATGTCGAGCTGCATGCGCACCGCGACGTTATAGACTTCGCCTGAATGCAGGACGTGGCTATCGGCAATGATCCAGCGCGGCGGCCGGCGCACCATGTCCATCGCATCTTCCAGGGTATCGAAGTTCTGCTGCAGGCTGCTGTTGATGGAGGCGTGGAATTGCCGGGTCAGGACGTTGTAGGAGACGCGCGTGGTCCGGCTGGCCCGCACCGCGGTTTCGTCCAGCCAGTACCAGCGACCCCGCGTCAGCTCGACTTCGGTCGTGAAGTACAGCGGTATGCCGCGCATGATGGTGCTTTCGAGGCCGTGATTGAGCTCGAACGAATAGGCGGTGGAGAGGCGGTAGCCTTCCTCGGTGCTGTCGACGGAGGCTTGCAGGACGTTGATGTCGGCCGCGCTCGCCATTGTGGGCAATGCGGCTGCAGTTATTGCAAAAAACAACACACAGGCCAGCAAGAGCAATAAGGCGCGCAAACCGGCTCGCCATCGCCGGTATCCGGTCGTAGTTGCCGCCGGGATATAGTCTGAATTGCGCCGAATTGCTTGCATCAAATTCCTGTGCCGGTTTTCTGAAACAACGCGTAAAACAGGCCGTCATGATCCTGTTGCGCATCTACTGTCGGGAGTAATTGGCCGGGAGCGGGCAATCGGACTGCATTGTGATGATGACGCACCCCGAAAGCCACTGCCTGCTGTTCCGATTCCTGAGGCCATAGCGAACATGTTGCCAGTAGTAATTTACCATTCGGCTCCAGCATCTGCCAAAGGTTGTCCAGAATTCCGGCCGAAAGTGTTGCAAGTTGCGCGGTATCGGTTTTACGCCGCAACCAGCGAATGTCGGGATGCCGTCTGACAATGCCGGAGGCAGTACAGGGCAGATCGGCGAGGATGCGATCGAAACGGCGGCCATCCCACCAATTGCTGTTGTTGCCAATATTGTTGCCAATATCCTTGGCGCCGGCCTCGGCGGATTTGAGCCCGCCGAGGCGGGCGTCGCCGATAAGCAGGCTTGCCGATAATTGCAGACGCGTCAGGTTTTCGGCAATACGGCGCAAGCGTTTCGGGTCGTGATCCAGCGCGGATAGCGCGATATCCGCTATTTCAAGCAAATGGCCGGTTTTGCCGCCCGGCGCCGCGCAGGCATCCAGAACTCGCATGCCGGGTTGTACGTCTAGCAACGGTGCGGCCAATTGGGCGGCGGCATCCTGCACGGAGCAGAAGCCATCGGCGAAGCCGGGAATCTGCGCGACAGGGATCGCCTTGTGCAGTTTGACGGCAAAAGGACCGACGGCGGTCGCTTCCAGCCCGGCATCGTGCAACATTTGCAGATAGTCGGGAAGGCTGGTTTTGCGCTGGTTGATGCGCAGCGTGAGCGGCGGCTGCCGATTGCCGGTTTGCAGAATGGCTTGCCAATGGTCGGGGTAAGCATCTCTGATCCGGTCTATCCACCACACCGGATAGTTCCAGTGTCCGGCCGGGGTTTTCCGTACTTGCGGCAGCAAAACGGCCTGTTCGCGCAAGAAACGACGCAATACGGCGTTGACCATGCCTTTTGCATGCGCCATGTCGGGGTCCGAGGCGGCTGCATCGACGGCCTGATTGACGATGGTGAAGGCGTCGTAGCCGCACTCTTCGGTATCGACCAGCAGGGCCAGGGCGCAACTCAGTAGCCCCTGCAATACCGGCAATTGCACGGGTTTGACCGTCAATAGCGCGAGCAGGCCCTCGGCCAGTCCCAGCTGGCGCATGGTGCGGTAAGCGATATCCTGGATGGCGCCGCGGGCCTGGGGCGATGGGCTGCTATCGAGAAAAATCCGGTGCAGCGCCGGCGGCAGCGCAGTCCCTGATTTAACCTGGGCTACGGCTTGCGCCGCGCCGTAGAGATGAAACGCCAGCGGATCGTTTTTAGTTGGGGATTGGGTCACGTCTAGTTTGATCAGACGCCCCAAAGGATGTCGTAATGGCCTTTTTGCGCTTCGCGCAGCATTTCCAGCAGCGGATAGGCGCGATTGGCAAAGCTGACGTGATCGACATCATGTTCGTGATTGTTATCGTCGCCGCTCTCATTGTGATGGGCATTAATGTCGTGCTCGATGGCCTCGCTGGTTTCGTGAAGGCGAGTGGCGCCAATGAATTTTTCCAGTACGCTGACCGCATTGGCCGCTTCGTCGGCAGTGATCACGCCGATTTTGGTATCTTTATGCAGCAGGTCGAGAATACGTTTCGCATGCACTTCGTACATTGTTACGTTGGCAGCGCCTTTGGATTTGAAGGTCAGTAACATGGTATCTCTCGTCTGGTTTAATGATTAAATCTTGGATTTCTAAATTTTAGTTCGGTTTGAACGAAGTAAAAAACATTTCGATGGCGTCATCGGACATTTTTTTCGGATCGCCGACCATGATGACCTGATATACGCGCTTTTCGATATTGTATAGGCGGCCGATCATTTTCGACGGTTTCCCTCTGTCGGTGCCGATCATGCTGAGAGTCATTGATTGACTCCCGGCAATTTCCGCACCCGGTATTGCCGTCTCGACCGGACTGCCGCCGATATTTTTGATCAGTCCCTCCTTTATCTGGCCCAGCGCGCTTTGTGCAGCGGCGGCATCGGGAAAGCTTGCGGTGCCGACTGCGAAGGTGACGCCATCGACATCGGCCGCAGTCATTGTCATCGCCACCGGCGCGCCATTGAGTTCAATGGATTGCGTGAACGAATCCGCCTTGCCGGGTAGTAAAACCGTAAATGGGACGGTGGAGATGCTATTGCCATGCACTTCGCGCCAATTATATTGGGGCGAACATGCACTTAAAAATCCTGCGATGCAAATTAGAAGTACTTGCGGAAGTTTCGACATATTTTGAGCGCGGGTGAGTCGGGATCTCGGATTGCTCCGGGCCGGATCGGCGGTGGTGCAGGCCAGCTTGAGGACGCGATGATACGCTCGCGCCGATCAGTTGAGGCGATTCTTTGTATTGGCTAAGTTATGGCTAAGTAATTGTGCACCGCTGTTGTCAGGCCGGCAATGGGTGCCGCTGCCCTTGATGCCGTTCAGTTACGAAGCGTCTGGGTATGCGGAATATCATTGGCGGCCGGTTAATCGGGTTTTTTCGGAGATTGCCCCTTAGCTCAGCGCTTTGCCT
>JAQGNR010000101.1 GCA_028291765.1 Herbaspirillum sp. | reverse complement strand
GCCGCCATCGGCGCCGCTCATGCCCGGGTCGGGCAAGGTGCTGCCGTCGGCCACCAGACGGGCTGAGCCCGGCACATAGCGCAGGCCGCGCGGCAGATTGTCGTTGATCAGGAAACCGGCATAGGCGCTGGCCCGGCGGTGGCTGACTTTTAAGGTGTAATGAAAGAAGTCGATGATCTCGACTGTTTTACGGTCCGCTGTTTTCTGCAGCGTCAGCTCGCCGCCGGCCAGCAACGGGTCCAGACCCAGATGGTTATTGACTACCCGTTTTGCGCCCTGTACCCGCGTCATCGCGAAGTAGCCGTTGCTGCGTGCTGTATCGTCAGCCGATGTGCCGCCAGGAATAGCAGGGGTATCGAATACTTTGTGGGCACGCCGTGCAGAGGAGGCCATTTCGGTCAGATCCAGCATGTCTTCATTGCGCGGCACTTCATAGCCATCGGCCTGCACTTGCCAGCGATACAGCCCGGCTGGCGCATCCGGCGTCAGGGAAAAATTAAAACGTCCTTGCGCATCGCTGACGGTGGCGGCATTGCTCTCGCCGCCCAACAGATGACTGCGCGGGTCAAAGCCTTGGGGTCCCGCCAATGTGATCTTGACATTGGCGAGAGGCTGCCTGGTCTGCGTGTTAAAAACAGCGCCGGTAGGCAGCAACGCCAAATTCTGTTCGGCGTATTCACGTGCAGTTAAAAAAGTCTCGTAGACTAATTCCCCTTTCACGAAATCGTTTGTTGCGTGCGTTGCAGTTGCGTCCGAAGCAGCATTGACCGCGCCATCCAGCGGCAAGGCCTCGATCCGGCCTCGCGGCGACAGGAAGCGCAAGCTATAACCGCGGTCCGGCATGATGGCGCTGATCCGGTATTGCCCCTGTTGATCTGTAAGGGCTTCCTCGACAACTTCACCGCCGCGCATTAATTGCGCGCGCCAGCCGCGCAACAGCTCTTCACCCGGTTGATAGATGCCGTCGCTGGACGCATCGATCCAGGCCCGGCCGCTGATGACGGCGCCGTTTTTGCAAACCAGTGTTGTTTCAGCGTGGTTATTGCCGCGCAATTGCTGCGCTTCATTCGGCACGCTGACTGCAACGCTGATTTTTTTCTCGGGGCCGCAGGCATTGCCGGCGGGGCTGGACACCAGATTAATCAACACCGGCGGCATACTCCCGCCTGCGGGCAAGCGTTCGACGCTAGTGCATTGCAAGGCCGAGCCGGACGCTGTGCTGCGCACCGTACATTGCCAGCCGACGCTGCTGATGTCGGCTGGGGTCAATGCCGCCGCGACTTCAGCACGCATGGCGATAGTGCCCTTGGTGGCCCCGCCGCCGATGTTTTTAACGCCGAGTTCAATCCAGGTCGATGCATCCGCATGACCGGTATCGCTTTGACGAATGGTCGGGACGATATCGGGCGAGGTACCGGCCGCCATATCGAATTTCAGGATATTGCTGATCGCAATCTTCGATGCATCGCCATCGTGACCTTCGGCCTGACTGATAATCTGCAAGCCGGCGCCATCCTGCTTGCGCTGCAATACAAACATCATCTGCCGGCTTTGCAGCGGCCGCAGCGCAGCGCCGACCGCGATCGCGATTTCGCCGACTTGTTCCGGCGCCAATGCAGTGCGGTATTGAAACGCCGGATCGCCGGCCTTGGCAAACAATAAGGTGGACGATTCGCCACCGGCCTGCGCCGCGCTGCCGCTCACATAACGCATGCCCGCGGGAATGCGATAACGCAACAATGTGACGTTTTTGGCGCGCCCGTCGATCTCCACGTTTTTGCCCGCCGTCAGCGCTTGCTTGCCGCTGTTGACGATGCGCGCCGTGACCGTGGTTTGATCCGACACATCCAGCATGCGATGCGAGGCTTCCAGCGTCACGCGCACCTGCGCCGCAGCGCTGACCACCAATGTCAGCGACGTGTTTTCTACACCTGCCGAACCAGGCATGCTGGCCACGATCGTTACTTTATAACGGCTGCCGTCCACCGTATCGACCGGCACCGCGCCGGTCAGCAACAAGGCATCCTGGCCGGCATAGTCGAGAGTATGGGATTGCGCCAGATCGATCGCAAGGGTGCTCTCGTTGCTGTGGCCATTGCCATCGGCGTCCGGCAGCAATGCCAGCGCATTGACCATATCGCCGATTAATTTCAGTTGATAAGTTGTCTCGATATTGCCTTTGTTGAACAATGACAGCGGAATCGAAAAGGGATGACCCGCCTGCACCGGCACTTCGGCTGCATGGCTGAACGCCAAGGCGCGCACTTCGGCAATCCGGACCGATACGACATTCGAGCGGACGCGTTGCTGCACCGGATCGTCGTCGATATAGAACACCACTTCCGCCTGTGTATCCAGGGACCCGCTACCCAGCGGCAGCAACGAGGACGCAAACGCGAGCGACGTGGCGGCCATGCATGACAGCGCAATAATCAGAGACAACAGAGAGTGTCGGATAGCATTCATGGTATCGATCGCTTGTAAGCAGATAACGAAGGCGCAAGGGGTACCCTGGCGGCGTCAAATGACGCCGGCTGTCTGGATGCGGCTCGTCGGATAGCCGGCTGCAATAGCCGGGAAATGTGCAATCGCACGGCGACTCGGATGGTGTGGCTGACCGGGCCGCCGTCTGATGCGCGGATTAGAAATTGATTAAAAACGGTTGATGAAGATGGGAGCCTCTATTTCTCCAACTCGACTTTGACCTGGTACTGCAAGGTCACACTGTCGCCGGGTTGAATTTGGTCCACCTTCAGGACAACGTTGCCTTTGCTATAGTCCGATGCTGTGCCTGTCGCAGGATTTGCGCTTGCGCTGTTGCTCACAAAGGCGCTGTACGGAGGAATCGGATCGGTGACGGTTACTTCCTTGGCCACTGGTGCATCGATCGGATTGGTGACGACAACCTGATACCAGATGCCATCGCCGTGCTTTATTTCACGCTGACCATTCTCAGCGAAAGCTGACGATGCAGGAGTTGCGCTATCTGCAGCATCTACTACGACTACCTTCTTCGACACCAGCAGTTTGCTTTTACCGATTGTCACTGTCAGCACTGTGGATTCGATGTCCGTCCCGTTTTTCTTGCGCAATACAAGATTCAAGGATTTGATCGTGCCGGCGCTGGCGTTTTTAGGGACCGTGATTTTCACTTGAATCGGTTGCGCATCGCCGGTTTTCATCGGCGGCAGTGCGAAAGTTTCTTTCCAGGCGTCGTTGTTCTGCCTGAACGCAATTTCCCAACCGTCCACGCTCGCAAGAGCGATCGCATAATCACCTTTAAAAATTTCGCTACCGGGGTTCACCACATCCACCGTCAACAATGTATCCAGATCCGGCGACCCATTACCTGCATAGGCGGGTTTTACGAATCTCACCGCTTGTTCCTTGATCAAAGTGATAGACGCTGTACCCTTGCCCTTGCCGAGAACATCGACTGCGGTAGCAGTTTCGTCCAGCGTATCCTTACCCCGCATATCGACTTTCACCAGGAAGACTTTGGCTTGGCCATTAGTGAAGGTAACGGGCATTGCCGATGATGGTGCGCCGAGCTGGTCGCCATCGACCATCTGGAAAGTGGTATTCGCTGTATCGAATCTGATTTCGTAATCGCGCGAGTTGGCGTTATTACTGACCGAGGGTGCTTGGACCTGCATGTAAAACACTGCGGCAGTATCCAGTCCGCCTATCTTCAATTTGTTATTCTCAATCGGCGTCAGCTTCTCATCTGAGAAGAAATTGACAATCGGATTTGCAATGGCATTGACCGTGCTGATCTTGAAATTTTGCGTCACTGCCGCGGTCTTCGATTCCGTCATTGACCTGACAGTAAGCTTCATTTCTGGCTTGGCGTCTTTGATAGTGGCATGCGCCAGATCGACTTGGACCTTGAAGATAATCGTTTTACCCGCGCCGATCAGGCCAGTTTCCGGCCAGCCGGCGCCGCTGGCGGCGTTGAACTTGTTGCCCTGCTCGTCCAATACAGTCATATTGCGAATCGACTGGTTGCTGATGTAATCCAACGCCAGACTGAAATTCTCAGGTGCTGTACTTTCGTTTTTCAGGGTCAATGTGTAGGAAACCGTGTCGCCCGAGAACGCAGCGGCGATCGTCGCCAGCGCGTCGGAACCGGCGATGTTCTCTTTATTTTCGATACTGTTATTGATCACCAGCAGCGTCGGTTTAGCCATCGCATGCACATTAGTAATTTGCAGTTCGGTCGACGTGGCCAGTTTTCCTTCCGGCGCTATAGTGTTATTTGCATCTGCTTTGCCGTATTTGACGAACATGACAAACTCGTCGCCAGGTTCAGCGGTTGGAATCTTGATGTTCATTTTAAAATTGGTATCGTGCTGTTCAGGCGTCGCATCGACTGTGAACATTATTTTGTTATCAGTGACGTTGATGGCACTCTGATCGAGATCGCTGCGGTCGAAAGAAATTTGATTTTTCAGTAGCTTATAGTCAAGCGCCGTGCGCGACAGGTCCGACTTCTTGGCCAGGATTACTTCAAAATACGCCTTCACAGCAGTTCTGCCACGCACGTTAAATGCGACCAGCGCTTCTTTATCTGCATTCAATGAGACCTTTGTACCGGCATCGACTGTAAACGGGATTTCAGCGACAACTTGCACTAAGCCTTCAGCTGTTTGCGGCTTATTTTTACCCTTGTTTTCCGCTTTCAATTCGAATTTGTAATCGGTGTTCTCTGCCGCACCTTTAGGAACCTTCATCCGCACCAGGATGTTCTTGATCTGGTCACGTGGAATGCCCTTCAACGGAAAGGCTTTTCCGGCCTTAATTTCGGCGCGGGTGTCTACATCGGGTACACCGCTGCTATCGGCAACAAACATCTCAACGCTGTCAATTCCATTGGGGAATTTCGCAGTCAAGGTCACGTCATCGGGGCCGTTACCAATATTCTTAACGGCAAACAGCATGTCCGCAGTGGTATCCGCTTTGGCAAAAACTGTCCCGCTTAATGACTTGATATCGGTCGCATACACTTGGGCAATCTTCGTGCTGACCACATTACTGATGCTTTTTTCCTGCACATCGCCCACCGTGAATGTCACCGTGGCCGCAGTGCCGATCAATGTGCCGGCATCCGGCAATGCGGCCCTGGCATTGAATGCCGACAGCATCAGCAGTATGAATAGCAGGCCGAACAGCCCGCTAAGAATTTTATGTGAAGCAAACATATACTTTTCCCTCGAAATTATTTTTCTGGATTGATTGGTATTGAAAATCGGATTCATTTTTTACCGCCTTGGTCGTTTTCGCCTGCGGCCGGTTGCGCCGCTGGAGTCACTTCATCGACGCGCACGCGAGCGCTGACTGCCGCCGTTTGACCGGGCGTCAGCTTGACGACGTTCCAGCGCAATGCGCCGATGGCGTCGCCCGGCGCTTGTGGCAGCAACGCCGGCGACATGAAGACCGTAATGGCATTCCGGTTGCTGGCGGTTACGCCGGCAGGCTGCGAAGAGCCTTCGATAAGGGTGGTGTGCATCGGCACCGGCAAGGTGATCGCCGCCTTGCTTAATGCAGTGGCGCCGACGTTTTTATATTCGGCGCGATATTCCAGAACATCGCCCGGTGCTGCATCGCTGGCATCGACGCGTTGTTCTTTTTTATCTTTGATGACGATCTTTTTGACCGACAACACAACAGTCAACGGCGAATCCGGCGCGGCTGCCGTCAATGGTGCAGCAGAGGGGGTTGTGATTGCCGGTGCTGCTGTTGCCGAAATGCCATGCAATCCGCCGATAGCCAATAACGCTGCGATAAGTGATTTTTTAAACATGATTCAATCCAATAAAGAATCGCGGCAGCCATTGGCGGACACGGAATTAAAAGGAAAAGCGTGCTCT
Organism: Herbaspirillum sp.; assembly: GCA_028291765.1. Classification (GTDB taxonomy): domain Bacteria; phylum Pseudomonadota; class Gammaproteobacteria; order Burkholderiales; family Burkholderiaceae_D; genus Herbaspirillum. Next base: position 392 of record JAQGNR010000101.1, on the reverse strand, counting down.
TCGAAACAGATCGAAGACGGGTGGGACATCGCTTTATTCAGTAAGAAGAACTTTACTTTCCGGATCGGCAGCAGGACATAGGATCAGTCCTATTTGTTGGATAAATCAGCGGGTGTGTGGGGGAATGTGCGGCACGCGGTGTGCGGGCGTTGGAGGGATATGAATTGAGGGGGATATTGCGTATGAGACAAGATGAGAGGCGGTGCGCCTCAGGACAGTCGGAAAGGCAGGGGCGGTGCGTCTCAGGACTGTCGGAAAGGCAGGGGCGGCGCCCTATTTAAAAAGGCAGGGGCTGACCCCTCTCCCAAACGAACGGTCTTTTATGGATTTATAGAAAATTCGCCAACAACTGATTTTCTTTAGCGCCATAAAAAAACGTTCGTTTGGGAGAG
>JAQGNR010000056.1 GCA_028291765.1 Herbaspirillum sp. | reverse complement strand
GCACAACCATCCGCCACAGCCCGCCCTCAGTAGCCGCATCGCGGCGTACCGAAGGTATATGTCCGGCTGATTGCAAACTTATCCTTCAAGCTTATCCCTGCGCGCGCAATGCGGTGGCTTTGAGTTTGGATTCCAGCGCACGGCCTTTGCGGGCACGCTTGCCGATGTGCGGCGTCAGGCCATTGGCCGATAAGTTTATTTCAGCCGGCGTACCGTTGCGTTTGGTGACGGTGACCACCAGGCCTTTTTGACTGATCGGTTGCGCTGCAAGCAGTTTTTCCTTCGGCTCCAGATCCATCAAAATCACACCGCGGCCGCCGCTGGAAAGGGTTTTGCACTCGTCCAGACCGAACACCAGCAGACGACCTTTTTCCGACAGGCAGGCCAGCGCGCCGGCGTTGACTTCGACCGTGCGCGGCGGCAGTGGGTGGTCGCCATCGTCCAGCGTAATGAAGGTTTTGCCGCCTTTGACGCGGCTCAGCATGTCGCCTGCTTTGGCGATGAAACCGTAACCGGCGTCGGACGCCAGCAAGAGGCGTGTATCGCCGGCGCCGGCGAAGTAATGCAAAATCTGACTGCCGTTGGCGAGATCGATCAGCGTGGTGATCGGCACGCCGTCGCCACGCGCATTCGGCAGCGCCGCTACGCCGATCGAGTAGACGCGGCCGTTGGAGCCGAATACCAGCAGGGGATCGACGGTGCGGCATTCGAATGCGCCGTATAACGCATCGCCTGCCTTGAAGGTGAATTGCGCCGCGTCGTGGCCATGGCCGGTGCGCGCGCGTACCCAGCCTTTTTGCGAAACGATGACGGTGACCGGTTCATCGATAATTTTTTGTTCGATGACGGCTTTTTCCGCCGCTTCGATCAGCGTGCGGCGCGGATCGCCGAATTGCTTTTCGTCCGCTTCGATTTCCTTGATGATCAGACGCTTCATTGCCGCCGGGTTTTCCAGCAACTCTTGCAGACCCGCTTGTTCCTTGCGCAATTCCGCCAGTTCTTGCTGAATTTTGATGGTTTCCAGACGCGCCAGTTGGCGCAGACGGATTTCCAGAATATCTTCGGCCTGACGGTCGGATAAACGGAATGCCTCGATCAGCGCCGGCTTCGGCTCATCCGATTCGCGAATGATTTTGATGACTTTGTCGATATTGAGCAGGATCGCTTCGCGGCCTTCCAGAATGTGGATGCGGTCGCCGATTTTGCCGAGTTTGAAATTACTGCGGCGGGTCACGGTCGCAAAGCGGAAAGCGATCCATTCGCGCAGCACGTCGCCCAGGCCTTTTTGACGCGGGCGGCCATCGCCGCCGATCATCACCAGATTGATCGAGGCACTGGTTTCCAGCGAGGTCTGGGCCAGCAAGGTATGCATGAACTCGGTCTGGTCCTGATTCTTGGATTTCGGTTCCAGCACCAGCCGCACCGGCGCATCGCGGCCGGATTCGTCGCGCACCGCATCGAGCATCGAGAGGATGGTCTGCTTCTGCAGGAGTTGCTCCGGGCTCAGCGTTTTTTTGCCGAGGCGGATTTTCGGATTGGTCAGTTCTTCAATTTCTTCCAACACTTTTTGCGATGAAATGCCGGGCGGCAGTTCGGTGACGACCGCTTGCCATTGGCCGCGCGCCATGTCTTCGATTTTCCAGCAGGCGCGCACCTTCAGGCTGCCGCGGCCGCTTTGGTACATCTCGGAGATCGCCGCCGCCGAGCTGATGATCTGGCCGCCGCCGGGGAAGTCCGGGCCGGGCATCAGCGCCATAAGTGCTTCATGCGACAGCTTGGGATCGCGGATCAGCGCGACCGCGGCTTTGGCCACTTCGCGCAGATTGTGCGATGGGATTTCAGTTGCCATGCCCACTGCGATACCGGAAGCGCCGTTGAGCAGCGCGAACGGCAGACGTGCCGGCAGCAGCTTCGGTTCTTGCGTCGAGCCGTCGTAATTCGGCTGGAAATCGACGGTGCCCATATCGATTTCATCAAGCAGCAGTTTGGCGATCGGCATCAGGCGCGCTTCGGTGTAGCGCATGGCCGCCGCGCTGTCGCCGTCGCGCGAACCGAAATTACCCTGGCCGTCGATCAGCGGATAGCGCAAGGAGAAATCCTGGGCCATGCGCACCAGTGCATCGTAGACCGATTGATCGCCGTGCGGATGCAGCTTACCAAGTACTTCGCCGACCACCAGCGCTGATTTGCGCGGCTTGGCGGCGCCGCCAAGACCGAGTTCGTTCATCGCAAACAGAATGCGGCGCTGCACCGGTTTCTGGCCGTCGGCGACGTCCGGCAGTGCGCGGCCCTTGACCACCGAGATGGCGTAGTCGAGATAGGCGCGTTCGGCGAACGTGCTTAAGGTCAGTGTTTCGCCATCGGGGGCGGGCGGTTCGGGAGGGGCAAACAGATTGGCTTGTTCAGACATGAGGCGGTATGAGTTTTACGCTAAAAGGGAATCGGAATGAGAGGAAAACGGGGGCATATTAATCGCTGTTCGTGACGCCGATGGGATTCAGATGGTGCGGTCCTGGAATGACCATGGTGACGCGCGTCGCGTTCACGCCGGAATTGGCGGCGTCCCAAGACCCGGTTTGTCGACGGGTGGCCAGGATGCCATCCTGGCCGGGCGCATATAGTTGGTAAAACTGCGATACCAACTGAACGTAGTTGCGGGTTTCGGGAAACGGTGGAATTTGATTACGGTATTTCTGCACCGCGCCTTCGCCGGCGTTGTAGGAAGCGATCACCAGTTCCGGATGCTGCGGGAACATTTTTTCGAGATCGCTCAGATAATGCGCCGCTAATCGGATATTGATGCCGGGATCGGTCAATTTTTGATTGATGGAACGTTTTTTATCGGCTTGCAGGCCATAGCGTTCGGCGGTGGCCGGCATGACTTGCATCAGGCCGATCGCGCCCTTGGCCGATACCGCCTTCGGATTGAAGCCGGATTCGGCTGCCATGACCGCATTTAACAATGCCGGCTCTAGTTGGAATTCGGCCGCGGCGCGTTCGATCATTGATTCGTATTTTTTGCGGCCCGGATGGTTGCTCATGTAATGCAGCAGCGGATTGTTCGAATGGCCGGCATTGGCATTGGATAGGCCGCCGCGGCCGAGAGTGCGGGAGTCGAATGCGCCGTCGCCGCGCATGAATAGTTTGTAACGCCGGTCGAGCGCTTCGGTGGCGAAATGGGCATTGCCGTCGGCATCGAAATAGCCATAGATATCGGCGCGCGCGCTTGGGCTGGCGAGGCTCAGCGTCAATCCAATGGCCAGGCTTAGCAATGCCAGCCCGCAACCGCAGGAGACGCGATGAAACATGCTGCTCAATACACGCAGCGCGGTCACAGGTCTTGAGCGGTCGAGCGGCTTCATTGCATTGCTTTCATCAGATATCGGCTTCGGCTTCATTGCCGTGTTCTTCGATCCAGGCGCGCCGCGCGGCAGCTTCGCCTTTGCCCATCAACATATTGAAACGCGCTTCCGAAGCGATCTGGTCGAATTCGCCCAGCGCCACCGGCAGCAGGCGGCGGGTATCCGGATTCATGGTGGTTTCCCATAATTGTTCGGCATTCATTTCGCCCAGGCCTTTGAAACGCGAAATGCTCCAGCCGCCGTCCTTGACGCCATCCTTGCGCAGCTTGTCTTCGGTGGCGATCAGCTCGCCATCGTCCAGTGCGTAAATTTTCTGGGCCGGTTTCTTGCCGCGCGCCGGCGCATCGACGCGATACAGCGGCGGGCGGGCAATGCAGATATGGCCGGTGGCAATGAGTTTCGGGAAATGCTTGAAGAATAGCGTCAGTAGCAAAACCTGGATGTGCGAGCCGTCGACGTCGGCGTCCGACAGGATGCAGATTTTGCCGTAGCGCAGGCTGCTCAGGTCGGGATTGTCGTGAAAGCCGTGCGGATCGACGCCGATCGCTACTGCCATGTCGTGGATTTCATTGTTGGCGAAGAGACGGTCGGGTTCGGTTTCCCAGGAGTTCAAAACTTTGCCGCGCAAGGGCAGAATCGCCTGGAATTCCTTGTCGCGCCCCATCTTGGCCGAGCCGCCGGCGGAGTCGCCCTCGACCAGGAACAGTTCATTGCGGCTGATGTCGCTGGATTCGCAATCGGTCAGCTTGCCCGGTAATACGGCCACGCCGGAGGACTTTTTCTTTTCGATTTTTTGCGCCGAACGCAGCCGGCTTTGGGCCTGCTTGATAACCAGATCGGCCAGTTTTTTGCCGTATTCGACGTGTTGATTCAGCCACAATTCCAGCGCCGGACGGCAATAGCCGGAAACCAGCCGCACGGCATCGCGCGAATTGAGCCGTTCCTTGATCTGGCCCTGGAATTGCGGATCGAGCACTTTGGCCGAGAGGACGAACGAGACCCGTGCAAATACGTCTTCCGGCAACAGTTTGACGCCCTTGGGCAGCAGCGAATGCATTTCGACGAAGCTCTTGACCGCGCCGAACAAGCCTTCGCGCAAGCCCGATTCGTGGGTGCCGCCGGCCGAAGTCGGGATCAGGTTGACATACGATTCGCGCACCGCATTGCCTTCTTCGGTCCAGGCCACGACCCATGCAGCGCCTTCGCCTTCGGCAAAACCGTCGGCCTCGGCGCCGGCATATTGTTCGCCTTCGAACAAGGGTATCAGCGGATCTGCATGCGATGCCTGCGCCAGCGATTCCAGCAGATAACCGCGCAGGCCCTGGTCGTATTGCCATGTCTGCTGATCGCCGGTACGGGCAGTCACCAGCGTGACTTTGACGCCCGGCAGCAGCACCGCTTTGGAGCGCAGCAGGCATTGCAGTTCAGTGGATGAAATGACCGGCGAATCGAAATATTTCGGATCGGGCCAAACAGTGACGCGGGTGCCGGTTTTTTTATCGTCCCGGCCGGCCTGGCGCGATATCAGCGGTTCCAGTACATCGCCGTTGGCAAACACTAATTTATGGACGCCGCGGCCTTGATCATCCTTGCGCCAGACCTCAATTTCCAGCCGGGTCGAAAGCGCATTGGTCACCGAGACGCCGACGCCGTGCAAGCCGCCCGAGAAGGCGTAGGCGCCGCCTGCGCCTTTGTCGAATTTGCCGCCCGCATGCAGCCGGGTGAAGACGATTTCAACGGTCGGCACGTTTTCTTCGGGATGCAGGCCGACCGGAATACCGCGCCCGTCGTCTTCGACGGCGATGCTGCCGTCGGTATTGAGCGTGACGATGATATTTTGGGCATAGCCGCCTAAGGCCTCATCGGAGGCATTGTCGATGACTTCCTGAATGATGTGCAGCGGATTCTCGGTACGGGTGTACATGCCCGGGCGTTGTTTGACCGGTTCCAGGCCTTTAAGGACGCGGATCGATGATTCGCTGTAGTCGGACGGGGTATTTTTTTTAGTTGCCATGCGGTGAATGGTTTTCCGGGTGCCGCCCGATCATGCCGGGCTGGGTGAATTTCCTGCATTCTAAATGAAATGGGGCAGCGCTATGGTCACTATGGTCATTTGCTCAATACCCGCATAGCCTGTTCCAGCCCATCGATCGTCAGTGCATACATGCGATTGCCGAGCAATTGCCGGATCAGGTCGATCGATGCACGGTATGGCCATAGATTATGCGCTTCCGGATTGAGCCAGGCATGATGCGCAAAGGTGCTGGTAAAGCGCTGCAGCCAGACCGCGCCGCTCTCGGCGTTGTTATATTCCACCGAGCCGCCGGGTTGCAGTATCTCATACGGGCTCATGGTGGCGTCGCCTACAAAGATTAGCTTGGTGTCGGCAGGGTAAGTTCTCAACACCTCCCAGGTCGGGAAACGCTCTGCGTGCCGGCGCCGATTGTTTCTCCATAGAAAATCGTAGACGCAATTGTGAAAATAATAAAATGCCATATTCTTGAATTCGCTGCTTGCGGCTGAAAACAGCGCTTCGGTGCGGGCGATATGGTCGTCCATCGATCCGCCCACATCCAGCAGCATCAATACCTTGATATTGTTTTTGCGCTCGGGCTGCATCTTGATATCGAGATAGCCGGCGTTATTGGCGGTGGCGCGGATGGTATCGTCGAGCGCCAGTTCTTCCTGCGCGCCGGTGCGGGCGAATTTGCGCAAACGGCGCAATGCAATCTTGATGTTGCGCTTGCCGATTTCACGCTCTGTGTCGTAATCCTTGTAGGCGCGTGCATCCCACACTTTGACGGCACTGCGTTGCCCGCCCTGGCCGCCGATGCGAATGCCTTCCGGATTGGCGCCGCCGTTGCCGAACGGCGAAGTACCGCCGGTGCCGATCCATTTATTGCCGCCTTGGTGCCGTTCTTTTTGCTCCGCCATTAATTGCTTTAGCCGGTCCATCAGTTTGTCGTAACCGAATTTTTCCAGTTGAGCGCGTTGCTCCGGCGTCAGTTCGCGCGCCAGGCGCCGGATCAGCCAGTCGGCGGGTATTTCCGCATTTTTGTCGAAAACGCTTTCTATGCCCTTGAAATAGAGGCCGAAGGCCTGGTCGAATTTATCGTAATACGCTTCATCTTTGACCAGCGTGGTGCGCGCCAGGAAATAGAAATTATCCAGCGAGAAATTATCCAGAGACGGCGCGATAACCTCTTTTTGCAAGGCTTCCAGCAAGACCAGGAATTCCCTGATTGAGACCGGTAATTTGGCGTCTTTAAGCGTAAAGAAGAAATCGATCAGCATGATGATGTGGTGGTTCGATTGCGCCGTTCAGGCGCTGCTGCGGCCAAGTTTGTACAACAGATGGCTGCGCACGGCAGGCCATTCCGGGGCGATGATCGAGAACACCACGGTATCGCGCAGGCTGCCGTCGGCCATGATGCGATGGCTGCGCAGCACGCCATCCTGTTTGGCGCCGAGACGCGCGATGGCGGTGCGCGATTGCTGGTTCATCCAGTGGGTACGGAATTCGACCGCAATGCATTCCAATGTGTCGAAGGCGTGCTGCAGCAGCATCAGCTTGGATTCGGTATTGATGCCGCTGCGCTGCGCGCTGGCGGCAGTCCATGTGGCGCCGATTTCAAGGCGCCGGTTCGCCGTATCGATATCCATATAAGTGGTCATGCCGCAGATGGCGCCGGTATCGTTGCGACGCACGGTAAAGGGCTGCATCTTGCCGTTTAGCTGCAAGGTCAGGCGGCGTTCGATTTCGGCCGGCATCTGGTCTGGCGTAGGCACTGTCGTATACCAGAGTTCCCATAATTGGCCGTCGGCCACGGCTTCGCGCAGACCATCCAGATGACTGGCGGCCAACGGTTCGAGGGTGACGTGTTCGCCACGCAAAGTGACGGGGGTAATTGGATTGAGAGCGAGCATGTGAGGATAGTCTTCTTTGGTTTGGCGACTTGGTGCTTGCTTGGCGCTTACCTATTATGCCGGGCCATCTGTACCAGACGTTCGAATAGATGGATATCCTGTTCATTTTTAAGCAGTGCGCCGTGCAGGGGCGGCACCAGTATTTTGTCGTCATCGCTGCGCAAGGCCTGCGCCGGGATTTCTTCGGCCAGCAGCAATTTTAGCCAATCCAGCAGTTCCGATGTCGACGGCCTTTTCTTGATGCCTGGAACGTCGCGCACCTCGTAGAAAGTTTGCAGCGCTTGCGCCAGCAGATCGCGCTTGAGCGTCGGAAAATGCACGTCGACGATCTGCTGCATGGTGTCTTTTTCCGGAAACTTGATGTAATGGAAGAAGCAGCGGCGCAGGAACGCATCCGGCAATTCTTTTTCATTGTTGGAGGTAATGATGACCAGCGGGCGATGGGTCGCCTTGACCATTTCCCGCGTCTCGTAGACGTAAAATTCCATGCGGTCGATTTCGCGCAGTAAATCGTTCGGGAATTCGAGATCGGCCTTGTCGATTTCATCGATCAGCAGCACTACCGGCTGCTCGGCGGTGAAGGCCTGCCAGAGCACGCCTTTGATGATGTAGTTGTGTATATCCTTGACGCGTTCGTCGCCCAGTTGCGAGTCGCGCAGACGCGATACCGCATCGTATTCGTACAGACCCTGCTGGGCCTTGGTAGTTGATTTGATATGCCATTGCAGCAGCGGCATGTCGAGCGCAGCGGCGACTTCTTCGGCCAGCATGGTCTTGCCGGTGCCGGGCTCGCCCTTGATCAGCAGCGGGCGTTGCAACGTCAACGCGGCATTCACCGCCAGTTTCAGATCGTCGGTGGCAACATAGTTATCGGAACCTTCAAAGCGGGCTGGTGGTTGCATGTCGTCTTGTCATAGTCTGGAAATTTGAAACGAGTATAAGGGATAACGGCTGCACTGCGCTGCGGGGCATTTTGTAAAGTCAACCGCGAGTATGTAACTTTACTTGTCTGTAGATGCTTGTTAGCGATATTTCTGACACTGTGCGCTTTGTCCAGGTTGAAGTGAATTTGAAATAGCCAAATTTTAATCGTATTAATGAAATTATTTTTTCTAAAAATGGCGGTATTCTGGCGCCGCCTCAGCGGCGGCGCTCGGCGTCGCAATGAGCGTTTTGCGCAAGACGCGCGGCGCGTGGAAGCATTGATGTCGCGTGCCGATCCGCAAGCGCAGTGGCATGAACGGGCCAATTGGATGATCGATGTGGCCGAATGGGTGCGGCATGAATCCAAGGTTTCGCTGCGGGACGAACAGGCCTGGCGTCAGATCAAACATGCCCGCGTGGCGTATTTATTGACCTGGCTGGATCAGCATCGGGACGTGCGCCGCACAGTGCAGATGACCTTGCAGCGGACCTTGCGCGAAGCCTCGGGACCGGAATTGTTTTCTGCCACCGGATTGCCGTTTGAAGCGGCATTTTTCAGCGAATTGATGGAACGCATTGTTACCAGATTGCTGCCGCGTCATTTGTCGCCCTCCGATTTGTCGGGTCTGTTTACGGCGATGTTTCCGGCATCGTCTGACGCGCAATGGATGATGGAGCTGGATCAGGATGTGTTGGCGCGCCTGTGGAAGCTGGCCGGCGATGACGGTATTTCCCATCTGTATCGTCAGCAGATCGATGAGTCGCTGATTTATCTGAGCACGCTGGTAATTGCCGAAGGCATCAGTCCCGCTTTCCGCCAGCGGCTTGAACCGAAAATGCCATTGCAGGCAACGCCGTTCATGGTGTTGCGGCGGGAGCTGGAAACGTATCTGCGCGGCGCGTCCGACAATGAGGGCGCGCTGCGCAGTTTGCGCATGTTAATCGCGGTTTGCCAGGCGCAGACCGATCGCATTTATGAACATCTCGATGAGCATGGCGTGTCGGTCAGCCTGGTCTATCGGGTCGAACGCATGCGCGCGCAACTGTCGCGTATGACCTATCTGATCGACTTGCGCGTCACCGGTCAGGTCCGTGCCGGCGGCAGGCGGGTGCAATTGTTGCTGGCCGATCTGATCGATGCGCATCACAATCGTGCCTCGGTAAAGGCGCTGGTGCGGCGCAGCTTTGCGCTATTGGCGCGCAAGATGGTGGAGCGTAACCATACACACGGCGAGCATTACATGGCGCGCGATCGCAAGGCTTATGGCGCGATATTGAAGGCGGCCGGTTGCGGCGGGGCCGTCATTGCGGCCACAGTATTGGTTAAAACAGTGGGCGTCGGCTTGGGCGCGCCGTATTTTTTTCAGGGCTTGTTTGCCTCGTTTAATTATGCGGCAAGCTTTTTACTGATCAGCTCGATCGGCGGCGTACTGGCGGCCAAGCAGCCGGCCGTGACTGCGCCGGCGCTGGCATCGCGCATGGTCGAACTCGATACCGCCGAAGGTCAGCACAAATTAATGGACGAAATCGCGATGTTGCTGCGTTCGCAGGCGGCCGCCATCTTCGGCAACGTCGCTGTGGTGATCCCGGCCATGGTGGCAATTTCCTTGTTATTTGGATGGCTGCAGGGCGCGCCGCTGATGGATGCCGCCAGGGCGCAGGCGAATATCGATGCATTGTCGCCGCTCGGTGCGACACCGCTATTTGCTGTACTGACCGGTGTTTTGCTGTGGCTGGCGAGTCTGGCCGCCGGCTTTGCCGATAACTGGTTCGCATTGCGTAAATTGCGTGAAGCGCTGGCGCATCAACGGCAAGTAGTGCATGTGTTGGGTGCAGTGCGGGCGCAGCGGCTGGCGGCCTGGCTCGATCGCAATGTCGCGATGATCGGCGGCAATGTCGCATTGGGCCTGTTGCTGGGGATGACGCCGGTGCTGGCGCAGTTTTTCGGATTGCCGATCAATATGCGGCATATAAGCTTGGTCAGCGGTACCTTGACGGCAGCGGTGAGCAGCCTTGGCTGGCCGGTGCTGAGCACACCCGCTTTCTGGCTGGCGGTGGCAGGGGTGGTACTCACGGCGCTGCTCAATGTCGGTGTTGCATTCGCTTGCGCGCTGGGGCTGGCTTTGCGTGCGCGTGAAGTGCCAAGACGCATCAGGCGGCAGGTGTTTCGCATGGTGCTGCGGCGTTGTATCTTGTCGCCTTACGGATTTCTGTTTGCCTCGCGCACGAACCCCATTGCAACTGTTCAAGGCGATGAGGCTGCACCGGAATCTGAGGGTTTTGGCTTGGTGGGCACGGATGACGATACCAAAGGTGCGCAACGCGATACGGCGGCCAATGATCGGGCGGTGAAGCAGCGCAGAGGGCCGCATAAGGGGTAATCAAAGGGCAACGAAAAAGGTAGCTAAAAAGGTAATAAAAATAAGCAATACGAACAAATAGCGTCAATAAAGATGCAAATATCGGCAAGATACTGAAAGATGTGCCCAGAACTGGGGCTATGCGGAGCCTCGCCGGGTCATTGATTGCAAATTAAGATGGCTCCCCGGTGGGCGCATGGACTGCTCGCGCGTCTTGAGTTAGAATCAAGCACTTTTTTGCCGAGCGGTATGGGTGTCGGCAATGCTGTGGATTTGGCTTCGGCGCGGCTTCAGCGTATCGGAACGCGGGATTGGTTTTGCCTTGATTTCCTATTAATTACCCTCGCTATCATGATAAAAAAACTATTAGAAATTCTCGCGTTCGCGGGCATCGTAGGCGCAGCATCCGGTATTGCGGCAGCAGCTGACATAGTCGGCAACGCCAAAGCGGCTGAAAACAAGGTGTCGATGTGTATCGGCTGCCATGGCATTCCGGGGTATAAGGGGACTTTTCCTGAGGTTTATGAGGTGCCTATGTTGGGTGGTCAGTCCGCCAAATATATTGAAAACGCACTGAAGGAATATCAAAAGGGCGATCGCAACCATCCTACTATGCATGGCATTGCCGGTAGCCTTTCAGAGCAGGATATGGCCGATGTCGCCGCCTACTACGCACAGCAAAAATAACGGACGCATGATGAAAAAAATAATCACTCTGGTGGCCGTCCTGGGCGCCGCAAGTATTTCTTTCGCCGCGCATGCCGCCGGCGATATCGAAGCCGGCAAGACTGCGGTAGCAAAATACAATTGCGCAACTTGCCATGGCGCCGATTTCAATTCGCCGATCGATCCTACCTATCCGAAGCTGGCCGGCCAGCATCACGATTATCTGCAGCATGCATTGATCGCCTACAAGCGCGGCAATGCCGCCGGTGTGATGAATGGCCGCAGCAATCCGATCATGGGCCCGCAAGTAGCGCCCTTGTCGGAGCAGGACATCATTAATATCGCTGCCTATTTGAGCAGCTTGCCTGGTTCGCTGGTTGTGAGTAAATAATAGACAGCCGCAGGATGCGCCGGGTTTTCCGGCGCTGGATAAACGACCCCGATGCACACGCATCCGGGTCGTTTTTATTAGTGCTTTAATTGTGCAGTGAGTTGTGCAGCGATGCTCTGCTCATCTTCTTTTCACGCAATCCACATAAGCCACGCCATCTGGCGGCGTGCCGTTGCGCTGCGACGACCAGATCATTTCACCCAGGCATTCCATAATTGCATGATGCGCGTCGTGCTCCGAGCCGCGCCGTTGCGCCAGCGCCAGATAAGCGGCGCGGATGCCGGGTGGCTGATCGATCGAAATCTGCTCCGAGATGGATAGATGCATCGACAAGTGCAGGAATGGATTGCTTTGCCCTTTTTCGACTGAATAGTCGGTGGCCAGCGCGGCTTCGATATCCTTTAGCGCATCGTCGTATTCCGGGTGCTGTACCAGCCAGTCGCGCGCAATCGCTTCTAACGGCGTCAGGATCTGGTTGGCGCGATGTTTGGTGAAGACTGTGCAGAAAAAACGGCGGACGTCGTCTTGCGAAGGATTGAACATGTTGGTACCTATATCCCTTTGACCGGCAACGGCGTTTTATCTTTGTAATCGCATAAATCGGCAATCAGGCAATTCCAGCATTGCGGTTTGCGTGCGATACAGGTGTAGCGGCCATGCAGAATCAGCCAGTGATGAATATCCAGCTGAAATTCCGCCGGCACCACTTTCAATAACTTTTGTTCGACGATTTCAACTGTTTTGCCGGGCGCGATGCCGGTGCGGTTTGCTACCCGGAAGATATGCGTATCGACTGCGATGGTCGGATGGCCGAAGGCGGTGTTGAGGATCACGTTGGCGGTTTTGCGGCCGACGCCCGGCAGCGCTTCCAGGCCTTCGCGGGTCTGCGGCACTTCGCCCTTATGTTCGGCCAGCAGCAGGCGGCAGGTTTCGATGACGTTTTTTGCTTTGGTGCGGTACAGGCCGATGGTCTGTATATACGGCATCAACTGATCGACGCCCAACGCGTAAATGGCGGCAGGCGTATTGGCGACCGGGAATAATTTGCGCAGTGCTTTGTTGACCGAAACATCGGTGGCCTGCGCCGAGAGCATCACCGCGATCAGTAATTCGAAAGGGCTGGTGTATTCGAGTTCGGTGGTTGGATGCGGATTGGCTACGCGGAGTCGGCTGAAAATGGCGCGGCGTTTTTCAGCGTTCATGGTTTTTGGTTCATGTGTTTTTATCGGTGTTTTCTTTTTTCAGGCGGGCGCGTTCGATTGCGGCTTGGATGATGGCCTTTTTGCGCGCTTGTTCGGCTTGCTGTTCCGGCGTCTGGCTGCTTTCGGATTCGACCTCGCGCAATTTGGCGGCGGCCTTGGCGGCAAGCCTGGCCTCGTTTTCCTGTTTCTCGCGCAGCAAGCGCTGGGTGCGGAAGTCGTGCCGTTCGCGCGCCGCGTCGGCCTGTTGCTGCGACCATGCAGCCCAACCGGTGAGGGGCGCGGTGACTTCGATCATCGAAATGCAATCGACCGGGCAGGGCGCGACGCAGAGATCGCAGCCGGTACACAGGTCGGGCAGTATCGTATGCATCTGTTTGGCGGCGCCGATAATGGCATCGACAGGGCAGGCTTGTATGCAGAGCGTGCAACCGATGCAAATGGCTTCATCGATGAAGGCGCGGGCGCGCGGCTTTTCAATGCCGTTGACCGGATTGAGTGGAATCACCGGTTTGCCCAGATAGCTGCTGAGCCGCACGATACCCTCGTGGCCGCCGGGAGGACATTGATTGTAATTGGCGCTGCCGTCGGCTATTGCTTCCGCATACGGACGGCAAGCCGGGTACCCGCACTTGGTGCATTGGGTTTGCGGCAGCAAATCTTCGATCTGATCGGCACGCGATGGCGTCGGAGGTAAGGGATTGGACACGAAGCAGTCAGCAGGCAGCGGAAAGCCATATTATAAACGGCAGTCATTGCGGATGCCGAATTGAAAACCTTTTAGATGACCGGCTTTGGCGGCGCTTCAGCTTCAGGCATTGGCCTTGATGAAAGCCGCAATTTTCGGACGGACCATTTCACGCCAGCGGCGGCCGGAAAAAATCCCGTAATGGCCGCATTTTTCAGCGATGAAATGCTGCTTCTTGGCCTTCGGTATGCCGCTGCACAGCGCTTGTGCCGCTTCGGTCTGGCCTAAGCCGGAGATGTCGTCGAGCTCGCCCTCGATCGTAAACAGCGCGACTGTCTTGATATCTTGCGGGCGCACCAGCTTACCTTCGATTTCCCACGTGCCCTGCGGTAAGCTGAAGTCCTGGAACACGACTTTGATGGTTTCCAGATAAAACTCGGCAGGCAGATCGATCACGGCATTGTATTCATCGTAAAACTTGCGATGCATTTCCGCCGATTCGTTGTCGCCTTCGCGCAGATGCATGTAAAAGTCCCAATGGCTCTGCGCATGGCGTGAAGGATTCATGGCGACAAAGCCGGCGTGCTGCAGAAAGCCCGGATACACCTTGCGGCCGGCGCCGGGGTAATTTTGCGGAACGCTATAGATAACGCTATTTTCAAACCAGCCGAACGGCTTTTCAGTGGCCAGATTATTGACTTCGGTAGGCGATTTGCGGCAATCGATCGGGCCGCCCATCATGGTCATGCTTTTCGGTAGTTTGCTGTCCTTGGCGGTCGCCATCAGGGCTACTGCCGCCAGCGCCGGAACGGTAGGCTGGCACACCGAAATCAGATGGACGTCGTGCCCCATCGCGCGGATGAAATCCTGTATGTAGTAGACGTAATCGTGCAGATGGAAAGGGCCGGCCTCAACCGGCACCATGCGCGCGTCGGCCCAGTCGGTGATATAGACATCATGTTCCGGCAGCAAACCGCGCACGGTATCGCGCAGCAGCGTTGCGTGATGGCCCGACAGCGGGGCGATCAGCAGCACTTTCGGCTGTTTTAGCGCGCGCAGTTGTTTGGCGGGCAGGTCTTTTTTAAAGTGAATCAGTTCGCAAAACGGTTTGGTAACGGTTATTTCTTCTACGATGCCGACCGTTTGCTCGCCGACGGTGGTTTCATTCAATTCGAAACTCGGTTTTGCATAGTCTTTGCCGAGGCGGTACAGTAATTCGTAACCGGCGGCAATGCGTTGTGCGAAGGGTAATTGCGCCAGCGGCGAGGCAGGGCTCGAATACAGCGTAGCCGTTGTTTCCGCCCATTGCATCAGCGGCGCAAGAAGAGTCCGATTCATTTCACGGAGTTGATAAAGCATGGGATAACCTTTTCATTTGGTTCGGCCGTCTGTGTCAGCGTGTCAGTGGCAAGCGATCCGCTTCCAGGATGGCGCAATTTTCATGCTGCATTGCAATATTTATTATATCGCTTAATCCCAGCATATCCGGCATTTAAGATTATGGGACCTAATCTTATTAATTCAAGACAAAAAAATACCCTTGAGCTCAAGGGTATTTTCATAAAAATAAGCTAAAAGAAGATAAATTCATCTAACTCAGTCGAAAGTGGGCGATTCTACGCCGAGAATTTTGTGCAGTTTCGGTGAGGTGGTGGTGTATTGCATATGTATTTTTTTGTCGGGGAAAATATACGGTGCCGCGCCAAAAGCGGCCAGCGCTGCCTCATGAAAGCCCGATAAGATCAGTTTTTTCTTGCCTGGGTAGGTATTGATGTCGCCCACCGCAAAGATGCCGGGCACATTGGTTTCGAACTTTTCGGTGTCCACCACTTTTAGTTGCTTGCGTTCAATATCCAGGCCCCATTCGGCGATCGGGCCCAGTTTTGGCGACAGGCCGAAAAACACCAGCAGCATATCCAGCGGCATGCGGCGAGTGACGCCATCGGCGCCGGTGACCTTGATTTCGGTCAGCTTGTTATCGACGCTTTCCATGCCGGTGACCTGGCCGACCATGAATTGCATTTCAAACTCGTCGCATAATTCCTGCATCTTGGCCACCGAGGCCGGCGCGGCGCGGAAATCCTCGCGACGATGCAGCAAAATAACCGATTCGGCTTTGCCCACCAGATTGAGCGCCCAGTCCAGCGCTGAATCGCCGCCGCCGCAGATGACCAGGTTTTTGCCATGGAAATGGCGTGGATCTTTGACCCGGTAAAACAGCTGGGACCCGTGGAATTGATCGATGCCTTCGACTTTCAACGCGCGTGGCTGGAACGAACCGACGCCGGCGGCGATAAAGATGGTTTTGGTGATGAAGCGTGTGCCGGCCGAGGTTTCCAGATCGAAGCGGCCATCATCGCGTTTTTGTACCAGCGTGACTTCCTGCCCTAGATGAAAGGTCGGCGCGAACGGTTCGACCTGTTTCAACAGATTGTCGGTCAATTCCTGGCCGGTGCACATCGGGACCGCCGGAATGTCGTAAATCGGCTTGTCCGGATACAGTTCCACGCATTGGCCGCCGACTGCTGCCAGCGAATCGATGACATGCGCCTTGATTTCCAGCAGGCCGAGCTCAAAGACCTGGAACAGGCCAACCGGACCGGCGCCGACAATAACGGCATCCGCTTCTATTTGTGGGGTCTTAATGTCCATACGATGATTAAATTCCTGTTTCTGATCCGTGATTGCGCAAGTAAGCGGTAGCCTGATCTCAGGCTACCGCTCGCCGGATGCAATGGGTGCTGTCATCTGCGCCGTAATCTGATCTAGCGCTCCAGATATTCCAGTTTGGCGCTGACATCTTTCCATTGCTCGGCTTCCGGCAGCGGCGCCATGGTTTTGGTGATCGACGGCCATTTTGCGGTCAGATCGACGTTGATTTTGATGAACTGCTGTTGGTCGGCGGGTACATCTTCTTCGGCGTAGATCGCGTTTACAGGGCATTCGGCCACGCAGACGGCGCAATCGATGCATTCGTCCGGATCGATGACCAGAAAATTGGGGCCTACGCGGAAGCAATCAACCGGGCACACATCGACGCAATCGGTATACCGGCAGCGGATGCAGGATTCGGTGACAACGTGGGTCATAACATTCCTATTAATGAATTATTTTAATCAACAACAAATTGCCGAAAATCGGTGGCAATATAAACGTGCTGCCGTCTTGCAATGCGGATGTGTCCGCGGGATTTCGTTTTCTTATGACGGCCCGGATAATCGGCGTCAGTAAGGTGTTGCATTTTAAGCCAATTCAACTGTTCTCACAATTTACGTTTATACCGTTTGCGTATAAGCAAATATGAAAATTGGTGCACAAGACCCTGTGTTCCAGCCGCCATTTTTAACGGAAATACGCTTTTTTTCCTATGATCATCACCTCTCTGCTGGATACCGATCTGTATAAATTCACCATGATGCAAGTGGTGTTGCATCATTTCCCTGGGGCTCAGGTCGAGTACCGTTTCAAATGCCGCAGCGAAAATATCGATCTCAGCGCTTATATCGACGAGATTCGGGACGAGATCGCCGGTTTGTGCGATCTGCGGTTTCAGGAAGACGAGCTGCATTATTTGCGCAGCCTGCGCTTTGTCAAAAGCGATTTTGTCGATTTTCTGGCGCTGTTCCAGATGAGCCGGCAGCATATTTCGGTGGAGCCGGCCGCCAGCGGCAACGGTGAAATCGAGATCAGCGTGAAAGGCCCCTGGCTGTACACGATCCTGTTCGAGGTGCCGGTGCTGGCGATTATCAATGAGGTCTATTTTCGGGCCATGCAATCCGAGGCCGCTTATGCCGAGGGTCGCGCCCGTTTGCAAAACAAAATCGCAGTGATCACCGATAATCCGGCGCTGGCCGGTTGCATGATTGCCGACTACGGCACGCGCCGCCGTTTTTCCCGCGCCTGGCACGCCGAAGTAGTGACTTTGCTGAAACGCAATCTGGGCCGGCATTTCGCCGGCACCTCCAACGTCATGTATGCGATGCAGCACGGTTTGACGCCGCTGGGGACGATGGCGCATGAATATCTGCAAGCATGCCAGGCCTTGGGGCCGCGCCTGCGCGATTCGCAAACCTTTGCGCTGGAAACCTGGGCGCGCGAATATCGCGGCGATCTCGGCATTGCTTTATCCGATGTGTACGGCATGGATGCGTTTCTGCGCGATTTCGATTTATTCTTCTGTAAATTGTTCGATGGCGCACGCCACGATTCAGGCGATCCTTTCGAATGGGGTGAGCGCCTGATTGCGCATTACCTCAAAAATCGCATCGATCCGGTCGGTAAAGTATTGGTATTTTCCGACGGTCTCGATTTCGAAAAAGTCGCTGAACTGTATTTGCGTTTTAAAGATCGGGCCAAGGTCGCGTTCGGCGTCGGCACTAATCTGACCAACGATGTCGGTTATACGCCGCTGCAGATCGTGATGAAAATGGTTCGCTGCAATGGCCAGCCGGTGGCCAAGCTGTCCGATAATCCTTCCAAGGATATGTGCGACGATAAGGCTTATGTCACGTATCTGCGCCAGGTGTTCGATATTAAGGCGCGCGATTGAAGTCGCGCCCGTACATTATTTTCCTAGCACCCACCCTTTTAACACCCACCCTTTAAACATCTCATGCCACCCAAAATTCTCGTAGCACGCGCCACTTTTCCCGAAGTTCTGGCGCGCTTGTCGCAGCATTTCGATGTCGAGTCGAATCAGGACGATCACGTTTTCAGTGAAGCACAATTGATCGAAAAAATGCGCGGAAAAAGCGGCTTGATGCCGACCTCGAGCGAGCCGGTCCGTGCGGCATTATTGGCCGCCTGTCCTGAGCTCAAAGCGGTCTGCAATATGGCTGTCGGTTATAACAATATCGATGTTGCCGCCGCGACCGCAGCCGGCGTCATGGTGACCAATACGCCCGATGTGCTCAATCAGACCACGGCCGATTTCGGCTGGGCTTTATTGATGGCGACCGCACGGCGCGTAACGGAGTCCGAGCATTTTTTGCGGGCGGGCCATTGGAAAAAATGGCGTTACGATGCTTTTCTGGGCAGCGACGTACATGGCGCGACGCTGGGTATTATCGGCATGGGACGCATCGGCCAGGCGATTGCGCGGCGCTCTACCGGCTTCGATATGCAGGTGCTGTATCACAATCGGTCGCGGCTGTCGCCCGAGCAGGAAGCGTATGCGAACAACGCCCGATATGTCGGCAAGGAAGAATTGCTGCGACAAGCCGATCATGTGGTGCTGGTCTTGCCGTATTCGGCGCAATCGCACCATACGATCGGTGCGGCTGAGCTGGCGTTGATGAAGCCGGGCGCGACATTGGTTAATCTGGCGCGCGGCGGGATTGTCGATGATGCGGCGCTGATCGCAGCGTTGAAGCAACACAAAATCGCTGCAGCGGGATTAGACGTGTTTGAGAATGAACCGGCGTTTCATCCGGATTTCCTGAGCTTGTCGAATGTGGTGCTCACGCCGCATATTGCCAGCGCATCGCGACCCACGCGTCTGGCGATGGCAAATTGCGCCGCCGATAATTTGATTGCGGCGCTTACGCCAGGCAAGACGCCGCCGAATTTGTTGAACCCGGATGTGCTGAAGCGCTAGGGTGAATGCGTGCTGGCCGCAAGTTATTGCTGTCCGGTGAGACGCGCCAAACGAAAAATACTCGCTGCGCTCAAACAATATTTTCCTGATTTGTTTGGCACATCTCACCGGACAGCAATAACTTGCGGCCAGCACGCATTCTGGTTGACGCCCTAGATATGTCGATCCTTGGCCAAAATATGCGGGCCGATATCGGCGATGTTTCTGGTCCCGGTCAACGCCATGCTGACGTCCAGTTCCTTTTGCAGAATGTTCAGCATGGCGGTGACGCCGGCTTCACCCATCGCACCCAGCGCATACAGAAAGGCGCGTCCGACCAGCGTGCCTTTGGCGCCTAGCGCGGTGGCTTTCAAAACATCCTGACCGCTGCGGATACCGCCATCGAACCAGACTTCGATCCGATCGCCCACTGCTTCCACTATCGGCGGCAAGGCATGGATCGACGAGACTGCGCCATCGAGCTGACGGCCGCCATGATTGCTGACGACAATCGCATCGGCGCCGACCCCGGCGGCGATTTTTGCATC
>JAQGNR010000067.1 GCA_028291765.1 Herbaspirillum sp. | reverse complement strand
TCGCGCCACACCCCGCCCGACGGCGCCTTAACTGAACAACATTAGGAACACCCGCCCCTGTCTTTCTCCTAAGTTTGGAATGCAATATTGAACAATACAGAGATGAGCCGCTATAAGGAGTACGCACCGGTATGAGAGTTCTATTAGTGGAAGACGACAGGATGATCGGCGAAGCAATCGCATCGGCATTAAAGGATGCTGCCTACGCCGTCGATTGGGTGCGCGATGGCCTGGCAGCCCTGACCGCAACCGAAAGCCAGGAATATGATGTCGTGCTGCTCGATCTCGGCTTGCCTAAAAAAGATGGCTTCGAGACCTTGCAATCACTGCGCACGAAAGGAAATCCGGTGCCCTTGCTGGTCATTACGGCGCGCGACGCGCTGGAGGATCGCCTGCGCGGACTGGATGGCGGCGCCGATGACTACCTGTTAAAACCGTTTGAGATGGCGGAGCTGCTGGCCCGCATGCGTGCGGTGATCCGTCGCAAGGGCGGCACTGCCGGCCCGCTGCTCAGCAATGGCGTATTTTCGCTGAACCCCGTCACGCGGGAAGCGAATATGAACGGCAACGCCATCCGTTTGTCCTCGCGTGAATTCTCATTGCTATCGGCCTTCATGGTCCGGCCGGGCGCCATCCTTTCGCGCTCGGAGCTTGAAAACCGCATTTACGGCTGGAATGAAGAAGTCGAAAGCAACGCAGTTGAATATCTGATTCATGCGCTGCGTAAAAAACTCGGCAATGGCGCCATTAAGAATGTTAGAGGTGTGGGATGGATGGTTTCCAAAGAAAAATGAGTCAGTCGCTGCAGTTCAAACTGTCGGCGTGGCTGGTGATATCGATTGTGGCGATGGCGCTGGCCGCAGGCATTTTCTCTTACTTTTCTTCCTTTAAATGGGCACTCGAATTCCAGGATGACCAATTACGGCAAGTCGCCGCCTTGATTAATCTGCATGATTTGCCTATCGACCCGGCGAAAGTGCGCGAACCGGTTCCCGGCACCGATCCTGACTCGGAACTGATTGTGCAGGTTTTGCCTGACGCCAATACCCCACCGCAGCCGCCCCAGCCTCTGGGCAACACGCTGGCGCTGCCACCCGATCTGATGGAGGGTCTGCAAACAATGACGGTGGCCCATGAGGTATGGCGTCTGTATGTGAGGACGCTCGATTCCGGCACTAGAATTGCGGTGGCGCAGCGGACCGCCTCGCGCGATGAAGTCGCCCATGACAATGCGCTCAGAGTGTTGATGCCGTTTATCTTTCTAATCCCGATTCTATTGCTGCTCGTCGGTATGCTGGTGCGCGAGACATTCACACCCATCAAGCAGCTTGCATCCGATATCGACGCGCGCACTGAACACGATCTCCGTGCAGTCAGCGATGATCATCTGCCGTCCGAAATTCGCCCTTTCGTGGTCGCGATCAATCGCTTGCTCGCGCGCGTCGCGGCCTCGGTAGCGACGCAGCGCCGCTTCCTGGCCGATGCAGCCCATGAGCTGCGCTCCCCCATGACTGCGCTTTCTCTGCAAGCGGAGCGGCTTTCCTCGTCCGAGATGTCGAGCGCCGCCCGCACCCGGCTTGAGACTCTGCAAACCGGTGTGCAACGCACGCGCACCTTGTTGGATCAATTGCTGGCAATGGCGCGGGCGCAAGAAATCGTAGAAAGCAATTTCGCGCCGATATCGCTCTGGCAAATATTACGGACGATTATCGAAGATATGATGCCGCTGGCGGAAAACAAGCGCATCGATCTCGGCGTCACCGAGAAGTCGGATGCGTTGGTCGCCGCGCATGAAATCGATCTGAAAATGCTGATCAAAAATCTGCTGGAAAACGCCATCCGATTTACGCCCAGCGAGGGCATGATCAATCTATCTGTCTACACGCTCCACAATGCCGTCATTTTGCAAGTCGACGATACCGGGCCGGGCATACCGCAGCACGAGCGCGAGCGCGTGTTCGATCCTTTTTATCGGATATTGGGCAGCGATACCCATGGCTCCGGCTTGGGCTTATCGATTGTTAAAAAGATTGCTTCACGCATTGGCGCCACCATCACCCTGCACGATTACAAGACGCAACATGGCGTTTCGGGCTTGCGGGCGCTGGTTACTTTTCCTGCTGTGGAATAGTCGTCTCCGGCATGGTCACTGGAAACAAGTGGCCTTTTATCATCAGGGGCGTAATTTTCTCACCGGACAGCGGCCGGGAAATGTAGAACCCCTGAACTTCGTCGCAGCCTAATTTTTGCAGTATGTGAAGCTGTTCTAGCGTTTCCACGCCTTCGGCCACGATGTCCATGTTCAACGCGTGGGCGATCGATACAATCGCCCGGAAAAAAATCTCTCCCTCTCGGGAGGCATCCAGCTTGGAGGTAAATGCGCGGTCCACTTTCAAGACATCCACCTTCAGCCGCTGCAATAGCGCCAGCGATGAATAGCCAGTGCCGAAATCGTCGACATGTATCCGAATACCCAGCGCCCTGATCGCCTCCAGCTCGGCCATGATCTCCTTGCCCTCGCCCATCATCATGGATTCCGTCAATTCGATTTCCAACAGTTCGGCCCGGATAGCGTAACGCTGCAGGCAGTCGCTAATCAGCTCCTTGACGTTGGACCCGTTGAATTGCTTGGCCGCCACGTTGATGGAGACCGGCACCACGGGGACGCCCTCGCTTTGCCATTGCGCCAGTTGGGCGCAGACTTTATCGACGACGGCGGCGCCGAGACGGAGAATGATGTCGGTCTTCTCGGCCACCGAAATGAATTCGCCCGGCTGCACCTCGCCTCGCGTCGGGTGGTTCCACCGGACCAGCGCCTCCAGTCCGACGATTTCGCCTGTCCGGGTCGCGACGCGCGGTTGATAGTGCACCACGAACTCATCGTCTTCCAGGGCCCGCATCAACTCCTTTTCAGCCGTTAGCCGGGCTTGCAGCTGCTCATGCAGTTGTGCCGTGAAAAAACAGAAATTACCTTTGCTTGTTTTCGCGGAATACATGGCGATATCCGCATTTTTTAACAGCGTTTCCATGTCGGCGCCATCCATCGGATAGACCCCGATGCCGATCGACGTACCGACGAAATTTTTGCCCTGGGATAGTTCGAAAGGCGCTTTGAACGCCTCGACGATGCGGGTCGCGATGGTTTCGATATCCGAGCCCGTTACCGGATCGAGAACGATAGTGAATTCATCGCCGCCGAGACGCACGACGCTATCGCCCGGACGTATCAGCGAGCGCAGGCGTTGCGCCGTGGCCTTTAACAACTCATCGCCGGCTAAATGCCCTAACGAGTCGTTGACGTCTTTGAAATCGTCCAGATCGATGAAAAGGATGGCCAGCATCGAGCCGTTTTCTCCGGCGCGCGCGAGGATGCCCGGAAGATTCTGCAGCAGCCAATGCCTGTTCGGCAGCCCGGTCAAGGCATCTTCGGTGGCCATGCGCATCATCGCCTGCTCGTTGGCCTTGATCTGGCTGATATCGCGCAGGGTTACCGCCCAGCCCGCGCGGGTGCGAACCATTTTCCGGTGCAGCCACCGCGCCCGCAATGGGCTGCTCGCCAGCACCTCGTAATCATCCTCCAGGTAGCCGTCTTCATAGACGTTTCTCGGTATGGCGGACGCCTCCTCAAAAAAAATGCTGTGATAAAGCTGGGAATAGCGCTTGCCCATCAACTGCGCCTTTTTCATACCGTACAATTCGGCGCCGCGCTCATTGCAGTCAACCACCTTGAAATCCAGGATTGCGCCGCTCCGGCTGCGCACGGCTTGCCACATGTAAAAGCCCTCGTTGCCGCCTTCAGTGGCAACCCAGTGGGCCCGCTGAAACTCTTCCGCCTGGGCTTTCCTGAAAGCCAGTCGTACCGAAAGCAACATCGCGGCCAGGACAAAAAAAACAAACAGTAGGCTGCCAGCGGTATCGAGCCGGATGAACGTTTTCCGGCTTTCCTCATAGGGCGCCATTACCTGATTTTCTGCCAGGCCGACAATGGCGGTGAATGGATATTCCTTGAGCGGAACTGCGGCCACGAAACGGGCTTGCTGATCGACAAACCAGGTTTGGTCGAAAAGCTGTGGCGTCTGCGCCTGTGCCGCGAGCTCGGGATAGATATCCGCAATGGCAGTGGCGCCAGGAGCGCCGCTTACTGCGGACGTCCTGACCACGCCGTCATTACCGATCAGGGCCAGCAAGCCGTCTTTCCCCAGCAAAGGCCCGACAAAAAAAGGCGCGAAATAGTCTGACGTTACAGAAACCATCGCTACGCCATCAAAATCTCCGTTGGCACTCTCCAGCCGCCGCGATGTCTGAACGACGAGCCGATGGGAGAACGACCCGATAACGGGTTTCCCGACATACATGGCCGACGAGTTATTGTTGCTGTGAAATTGAAAATAGGCGCGATCCTTGAAAGAGCGCGATTCGTTGCCCGGTACTGAAGCCGTTTGTATCAGGCCGTCCTTCCCAATCACCGCCGCCATTGCAAGGTGGGAGGCGTCAAAGATGCCAAGTTCAATAAATTGCGGCAGTCGCAAGTTTCCTTTTGAATGCTCCCAGTCGTACTTTATCCGCATCGTAAGTTCATCGAGCTTTTCCATCGCCCGCGTCGCCTGTTCTGCCTGCGCCTGGGCCAGGTCCGATGCTTCTTGCAGGGCGTGCTGTTGCAATGCCAATTTTTCAGCATGCAGCTTCGAGAATGTCACGCCCCATAAAATGCCGACACACAACAGACCGGCCAGAGGCCAGACAAAGAGGAGCCGGGAACTGTCTCGCAAAAACTGCAGGCGTTGCATGATGTGGACGGGAAATCCCCGAATTTTTTTGACAAGAGACATATAACAATTAATTATTTTGCAGAAGACGGGATGGGCTGGTGCAGATGTTCGGTCTTTGCGCCAGCCCACTTTTTGTATTTGACTGAATCCCCGGAACTACCGCCAGCGCGTCTTCCTTGCTATTGGTGCGAACCGGCGAGTCTATTTAAAGCCGCCAGTTTATCAATCAATCTCATTGCTGATTACTTTGCATGAGGGGTTGCCTTCAATTCAATTACTTTGTCGCTATGCCTCGCTGAATTCACCTCAGCATCCTCTTTATATTTGGCAACACCCGGATTGGCCACAATGGAAATTTGATGATCAAGCGCTTGCCGTCCCGCTAGCCCAAGCTCGCCAGCAACAGGGCATCGTCATCGGCAAAGCGCAAGCGATTGGCCTGGAGAATGTGAATCTGACGCAAGTCGTCAATGATATCTGGGTGCAGGAGGTCCTATCCGCCCCCCAGACAACAATCTGATGGCACGGATAAGCTCCGAGCGGAAAACCGCTGCTGAATGGATGATGCAGTTTGATCGCGGCAAGCTTGATACGGCGCACCGCCCCTGAATGCAAAAAACCGCTGAGAGCCAAGGCTATCAACGGTTTCCTGAAATCTGGTTGCGGGGGCAGGATTTGAACCTACGACCTTCGGGTTATGAGCCCGACGAGCTGCCAGACTGCTCCACCCCGCGTCTGAGGCCCGGAGTATCCCACAATGCCCACCGCGCTACAAGCGAATGCTGGCTTTTTACCGTAAATAATTAGGCTTGGCTGCGTTTCTTCCTAAACTGCTGCGGCGTAACAGAGTAAACTCGCTTCATTCTTTCGCATATTGCGATTCGAGCGAACTTGCGAGTACATCATGTCCGACACCCCAATACCTTCCTTTGCCGAACTCAATTTGAGCGAGCCGCTGTTGCGCGTTCTGAAAGAGCTCGGTTACGAATCGCCGTCGCCGATCCAGGCCGCGACCATTCCAACATTGCTGCAGAACCGCGACGTGCTCGGTCAGGCGCAAACCGGCACCGGTAAAACGGCCGCGTTTGCATTGCCCATTCTGGCGCGCATCGATCTGCAACAGAAAACCCCGCAAGCATTGGTGCTGGCGCCGACGCGCGAACTGGCAATCCAGGTGGCCGAGGCGTTTCAGCGTTATGCAACGCATATCCCCGGTTTTCATGTGCTGCCGATTTACGGCGGCCAAAGTTATAGCGCGCAGTTAAGCGCATTGCGCCGCGGTGTGCATGTGGTGGTCGGCACGCCCGGCCGCGTGATCGATCATCTGGATAAAAATTCGCTGGATTTGTCGAAACTGAAAACGCTGGTGCTGGACGAAGCCGATGAAATGCTGCGCATGGGCTTTATCGATGATGTCGAACACATCCTTCAGAAAACGCCGGAGACGCGCCAGACTGCCTTGTTCTCGGCCACCATGCCTTCTGCCATCCGGCGCATCGCGCAGACTTATTTGCATGACCCCGCCGAACTCACCGTCGCCGCCAAAACCGGTACTGCCGATAATATTCGTCAGCGTTACTGGCTGGTCAGCGGCATGCATAAGCTGGATGCGCTGACGCGTATTCTGGAAGCTGAAGATTTCGACGGCATGATTATTTTCTCGCGCACCAAGATCGGCACCGAAGAGCTGGCCGGTAAATTACAGGCGCGTGGCTTTTCGGCCGCAGCAATCAACGGCGATATCGTGCAGCAGCAGCGCGAGCGCACTATTCAACAATTAAAAGACGGCAAGATCGATATCCTGGTCGCCACCGATGTCGCCGCACGCGGGCTGGATGTGGAACGTATCAGTCATGTGGTCAATTACGATGTGCCGCACGATCCGGAAAGTTATACCCATCGCATCGGCCGCACCGGCCGCGCCGGTCGCAGCGGCGAGGCGATTCTGTTTATTACGCCGCGCGAACGCAATTTGCTGAAGGCGATCGAACGCGCCACGCGACAGCCGATATCGGTGCTCGAATTGCCCAGCGTGCAAGTGGTCAACGATGTGCGTATCGGTAAATTCAAGGATGAAATCAGCGCAACGCTGGAAGCCGGCGGTCTGTCCGATTTCCAATCGCTGATCGAAGATTACGAGCGTGAAAATAATGTGCCGGCACGCGATATTGCGGCAGCATTGGCAAAAATGGCGCGCGGCGATGTGCCATTGCTGCTGGATAAAAACAAGCGTGAACCGGTGGGTAATTTTGCCGAAGACAGGCCGGCACGGGGCGGTAAGTTTGAAAGTAAGTCCGAACGCAGCGGGCGCGATGAACGGCCTGCGCGGTTTGAACGAACCGAGCGTACTGAACGTACTGAACGCACTGAGCGCCCGGCACGCGCACCGGCGCCGTTCCCGAGCCGGGAGCGCGCAGCGCATGCCAGCGATACCGGCAAGAGCACATTCCGCATCGAAGTCGGCCACGCGCATGGGGTCAAGCCCGGCAATATCGTCGGCGCCATCGCCAACGAGGCAGGCATGGACGCCAAACATATCGGCCGCATTGAAATTCATGACGACCACACCACGCTGGATTTGCCGGATGATATGCCGCCGGATTTGATCGACCATTTGAAAACGGTCTGGGTCGCCGGTCAGCAGTTACGCATCAGCCGCGCCGGTGAAACGCCGCCGCCTGCCGCGCCTTCGATCAAGCAGGCCCCGGGCCAAAGCAAGTCGCCATTCGCCAAAAAAACCGGTGGCGATCGGCGTTTTGAAGAGAAGCATGCCGGTAAAACCGCTGGCAATAAGCCGGCCGCTGCAGGCTTCAAAAACAAGGCCGATTTCAGCAAAGCCGATACCCGCAAGGCAGCGCCGAAACCGCATCGCAAGGGTCCGAAACCGGCTTAGCTTAGCCTCGCTCAGTCTCACGTCAATCACGGCAAATGATCGGTAGTACCGAAGAACCATTGACCCGCTTTCGCCCCCGCATGACATTGCGCACGCTCACGCGTGGCGATGGCTTGCTGGGCATGAAGCCGTCCGGGCCGTTCGGGCCGCGCGGTGCGCAGGTGACGGTGGTGCAAATCGACTGGACTTATTTTTCCGATGACGGCCTGCGTTGGACTTACCCGGCGCCAACCACTCTGCTCAATCGCCGGCCGCCGTCCGAGCGGCAGGTGGAAGATCGCTATGGGAAAATATTGACGCGTGACTTCGATGCCGAAGCCGATGCGCTCGATAGTGTGCTGGATGCCGGCCTGCATCCCTTGCCGCAGCAAAATCTGCAATGGCGCAGCGAAGAAGCCGCCGAAAACTATGACAGCCTCTGGACCCTGGTGCAGGAAAATTTCTTTAGCGATTTCTGGGCGGATCGCCTGCCGCTGCTGCAAGCGCAAGGATGGAGCGTGGTGGTTTGTCCCGGCTTTGCGCACGAAAGCGTGGCAGTGGATGCCTGGCATTTGATTGTCAGTCCGCACAGCGGCGAGGTGATCGGTAAAGAAGTTGCCGCACGCATGCGCGGCCATCCGCCGCAAGTCAAAGCACTTGGTTTGCCGGCCGATGAGGGCTCGTGGCTGTTGAGCCTTGGGATCGAGATCGACGGCCAGCAAGTCGATCTGGTACCGTTGCTGGCCCATTTGCTGCAAACCGATGCGCGCTGGCTGGATGCGGCAAAAGTTGCATTGATCGACGATCACGCCTTGATACGATTGCGCGCGCCGGGTGGCAAGCGCATCGATGCCTTGGCCGCGCCGCTCAAAATCATCGTCGGCAGCATGCTCGATTTGCTGAGCGATCCGCAACGCAATGAAGGCCCGCTGGCATTATCGGCGTGGGACGCTTACCGTCTCGAAGCGATGCGTCAAAGCTTGATGGAGAGCCAGCAGCAGCGCGCCGGCGTGCATGGCGCGTGGCAATTGCAAGGCGCGGCGGGTCTGCGTAGTTTGGCGCAACGCTTGCAAGAGGCCGGCAGGCCGCGAGAAATTGCTGCGCCAGCCGGTCTTGGCGTGACCTTGCGGCCGTATCAACTGCACGGCGTGGCCTGGTTGCAATATCTGCGCGAGCATCGTCTGGCCGGGATTCTGGCCGACGATATGGGGCTCGGAAAAACCGCACAGGCATTGGCGCATTTGCTGATCGAACAGCAAGCCGGCCGGCTTGATCGGCCGGCATTGGTGGTACTGCCGACTTCACTGATCTTCAATTGGCAGGCCGAAGCAAAACGCATGGCGCCGGCGCTGCGCGTACTGACTTTGCAGGGGCCGGCGCGCAGAAAATTATTCGGCCGGATCGCCGATCACGATCTGGTGCTGACCACTTATCCATTATTGTGGCGCGATCGCGCGGCGCTGGAAGCGCAACAGTTTCACATGCTGATCCTGGATGAAGCGCAAACCGTTAAAAACCCCGCCAGCCATAGTGCGAATGCCGTGCGCCGCCTGCAAGCACGGCACCGGCTCTGTCTGACCGGCACGCCGCTGGAAAATCATCTGGGCGAATTGTGGACGCAGTTCGATTTTCTGATGCCGGGATTTCTGGGAGATGCCCGCACGTTCATGCGGCTTTGGCGCAAACCGATCGAAATCGGCGGTGAAACCTTGCGCGCACAATTGCTGGCGCAAAGAGTGCGTCCGTTTATCCTGCGCCGGCGCAAGGACGAGGTGGCGGCGGAATTGCCGCCGCGTACCGAGGTCATCAAACGTTTGCAACTGCAGGGACGTCAACGCGATCTGTACGAGACCGTGCGGGTTGCTTCCGACGAACAGGTGCGGCGCGTGCTCAAACGCAAAGGTTTTTCCGGCGCACAGATCACGATTCTCGATGCTTTGTTAAAACTGCGGCAAGTGTGTTGCGATCCGTATTTGCTGAAAGGCGCCACCTTAGCCAAGACGATGGAACGGGCGAAGCTGGAAATGCTGCGCGATATGCTGCCGTCGCTGGTGGCCGAGGGCCGCCGCGTTCTGGTATTTTCCCAATTTACGGAATTGCTGGAAATGATCGCCACTGAATTGACCGGACTGCAATTGCCATGGCTGGCCTTGAGCGGTAAAACGCCACCGTCGAAACGCGGCGCGCTGATCGCGCAGTTTCAGGAAAAGACCGTGCCGATTTTTTTGATCAGCCTGAAAGCCGGCGGCGTCGGACTGAACCTGACCGCGGCCGATACGGTCATCCATATGGACCCGTGGTGGAATCCTGCGGTGGAAGAACAAGCCACCGCGCGGGCGCATCGTATCGGACAGGATCAGGCCGTCTTCGTTTATAAACTGGTGATCGAAGGCAGCATCGAAGAACGCATGCTTGAATTACAGGCGCGTAAGACGGCGCTGGCCGAAGGTGTGCTGGGCAACGATAGCGCGACGGCGCTGAAATTCAGTAGCGAGGATTTGCAGGCTTTGCTAGCGCCGCTGCCGGATTATGCCCGGTAAGCGCCGCGCCGGCATCGTTCGCCAGGTGGCGCACCATTGGAATCGATGCCATCGAAAATAAGCCTATCGTCATAAAGGCCGGCCAGAAATCAGTGGCGCCGATATGCGCATGGCCCTGTAGACGGCTGGAGAAGGTGACTACCAGCGCGCTGATGGTAACGCCCAGCCCGAGCGATATCTGCTGGACGACGCTGGCCATGCTGGTCGCGTTGCTGACATCGGCGTTATCGAGATCGGCGTAGGCCAGACTATTGAAGCCGGTGAATTGCATCGATGGCAAAAATCCCCCCACCAATACCGCCGTCAGCATGATCAGATAAGGCGTGTCCGGCGTAAACAGGCCATACGACGCCAGCACCAATCCCGACAGCGCTGCATTCCACGTCAGCACCGTGCGGAAACCGAAACGGCGCAAAATACGGGTCGCGACTGCTTTCATGAACATGGCGCCGAATGCCGATGCGCAAGTAACCGTGCCGGCATGAAAAGCGCTCATGCCGAAGCCGACCTGCAATGTCATCGGCAATAGAAACGGCACCGCGCCGAAGCCGGTTCTAAATAGCGATCCGGCCATGACGGAGACGCGAAACGTCGGGATCCGCAACATGCGTAAATTGAGCAACGGAAAAGCTTCGTTGCGAGCATGCCGCACATATAAATAGAGCATCAGCACGCCGGCTGCTACCAGGCATAAAGCCAGCGACGGCGCCAGCAATTCGCCATCGAGCAACGATAGCCCCATCATCGCCAATGTGCTGCCGATGCCGGATAAGACGAAGCCCTTGAGGTCCAGCGGCTTCACGTCATCGGCGCGCCAATTCTCGAAATAACGGCTGGCCAGATACATCCCGAGCATGCTGGCAGGCACGTTGATCACGAAGATCCAGCGCCAGTGGAAATAGGTGGTAATGAAACCGCCCAGCGGCGGCCCGATCACCGGGCCCAATAACGCCGGCAGCGTCAGAAAGCTGACCGCCTTGACCAGATCGGCACGCGGCACCGAGCGGAACACAACGATGCGGCCGACCGGCACCATCATTGCGCCACCGATCCCTTGTAAAAATCGCGCGGCGACAAACCCCAGCAGAGAATTCGATGCGGCGCACATCAATGAACCGAGCATGAATACGGCCATGGCCGCCCGGAATACGGTGCGCGCGCCATAGCGATCGGCCACCCAGCCGCTGATCGGAATAAATACGCCCAGTCCAACGACATAGGAGGTCAGCGCCAGTTTAAGCGTCAGCGGATTCTGCCCGAGATCGTGCGCCAGAACCGGCAATGAGGTCGCCAGTACCGTCGCGTCCATGTTTTCCATGAACAACGCGCAAGCAACAACTAGCGGAATGAGAAAGATACGAGACATGCGATGACTGTGATAACTGTGATGCAAACGGAAAACAGGATCTGACAACAGAAACGCAAATAAAAAAAGACAGACGCGATGCAGCGTCTGCCGCGCCGTAGTTTATACCTATTCGGGAAAAGCTGCTCGGCACGTGGCATACTGCCATCTTCCGCACCTTCAAAACTAGGCCCATGCCCATCTTGCCATTTTCCTCATTGGGTCTGCTGCCCTCCCTGTTACGCGTCATCGACGAAATGGGTTATCCCGCGCCGACGGCGATTCAAGCCGAAGCGATTCCGGTCATCCTGCGTGGCGACGATGTACTCGGCGCGGCGCAAACCGGCTCCGGTAAAACTGCCGCGTTTGCGTTGCCAATATTGCAATCCTTGCTGCTCGGTAAAGGTGCGAACCGGCGCGAAAAGGAGCGCCAGGTGCGCGCGCTGATCCTGGCGCCGACGCGCGAACTGGCGGCGCAAGTCGGCGCGACGTTTGAGAAGCTGACGCAATACAGCGCGCATCGACTGCAAATTTCGGTGCTGTTCGGCGGTGTGTCGATTAATCCGCAAATGATGGCCTTGCGCGGCGGCGCCGATATCGTGGTCGCCACGCCGGGCCGCCTGCTGGATTTGATCGACCATAATGCGCTCAGCATTTCCGCCGTATCGACGCTGGTATTGGATGAGGCCGACCGCCTGCTCGATATGGGTTTCGCCGATGAAATCGGCCGTCTGCTGAAGCTGTTGCCGGCGCAACGCCAGACGCTGCTGTTCTCCGCAACGTATCCGCCTGCAGTGCAGGCGTTGGCGCAAACTATTTTGCATCATCCGATCCGGATCGAAGTCGCCTCTACCGCTGCCGGCCGGCCCGATATCGAGGAACGCGCCATTGAAGTCGATGCCGGCCGCCGCACGCAATTGCTGCGGCATCTGATCGAGCAGCATGCGTGGGAACGCGCGCTGGTTTTTGTGGCGACCAAATATGCGGCCGACATCGTAGCCGTTAAATTGCAGCGCGCCGGCATCGATGCCGGCGCCTTTCACGGCGATCTCAGCCAGGGTGCGCGAACGCAATTGCTGGCTGAATTTAAAAATACCAAGCTGCGTATCCTGGTCGCCACCGATGTGGCCGCACGCGGTATCGACATCACGCAACTGCCGGCCGTGGTGAACTACGATTTACCGCGTTCCACCGTCGAATACACGCATCGCATCGGCCGCACCGGCCGGGCCGGCGCCAGCGGGATTGCCATCAGCTTTATCAGCGCCGATACCGAAGCCCATTTTCGATTGATCGAGCACCGCCGGCAAAGACAAATACCCCGTGAACAAATAGCCGGCTTCGAACCGGTCGACCAGCCGGCGGCCGATCTGAGCGGTTTGTCCGCCGCAGAAAAATCGAATGGCGGTATCAAGGGCAAACGCAAAAGTAAAAAAGATAAGCTGCGCGAAGCCGCTGCGGCCGAAGCTGCCGCTGTAGCTGCGGGGCAGCTTCGCAATCCCTAGTGTGCTGCCCTCATGCCCACTCTCGACGAACTCCGGCGCGCCGCCTATAAAACCGACCTGGTTCTCAGCCGTCGCCTGATGCGCAATACCGGTCTGCCGGAACGCGATGCCTTGATCCAAACCTTGGAGCGCCATGGCATCCCGTTGATGGAACTGCTGGCGCAACGTGCGCAGGCGCGTGCGGACGAGGCCAGCAGAAAGGCGGCGCGCAAGCAGCAAAAGGATGCCGTGCTGGCGCAAAAGCAGGCACGCGAACAAGCTGAAAAAACGGATGCATCGATTTGGCTGGCCTGGTTCGATGGCTCCGCCCGGCCGAATCCGGGCAAGATCGGCATCGGCGGCGTATTGCGAAATCCGAACGGAACATTATTTGAATTGTGTACCGCCGCAGGACAGGGCGATAGCAACCAGGCGGAATATCTGGCGTTGATTGCGATATTGGAAATGGCAGTGCAGTTGCAGGCCGCGCCATTGCTGGTTTATGGCGATAGCCGGGTGGTGATCGATAGTCTGCGCAGCGACAGTCATGCCGGCCGGCTATCGGATTATCATGCCCAGGCGCAAACGCTGCTTGCGCGTTTGCCGGATGTCACGTTGCGCTGGATTCCGCGGCGGCGCAACAGCGTCGCCGATGCATTGTCGCAACGTGCATGCGCGATTTCTGAAAACCAGCGGTTCAGCCTTTGAACTTGCGCATCAAAGCATCAAGCTGCGTACTCGATGCTGCATCGGCGGCGGCCAGATCGTCCTCGTCGTCATCGAACTCTTCGGCGAGATTCTTCCAGCCTTTGCGCGCGGCGAATGCATTAAATTCTTCGGTCGCTTCCAGCACGACCAATTTATCGTCCTGCAAGCCAAGATCGCCGTGGCCGAAGTCCGGCCCCTGATAACCGAGGCCTCGCAGTTTCGCCAATATCTGACGAATAACCACGGCATCTTCATATAGATGCAGCGCGCCGATGCTGCCGGCGAAATCGACATACACGTCGATGATGCCGTAGCCTTCATCAAAGATGCGAATGCCGGAAATATCGTGTGCACTGCCCACTGCATCGGTCACTTTAAAAGGACCGCTGAGCTGGATGTCGGTGTCGTTTTGCATCTTTCGATCCTCGGCTGATTTAAATATTAAGCACTATATTAATCAATATCAGTAATGCTGTTTCAGCACTTCATTAAACGCGTCTTCAGCCGATTTGCCGCCTTTCATCAGATCGGTGATTTGCACCGAATGTTCGCCGATGGTCGGCGGCAGCGTTTCACGATTGTTTTTGAAATAATCATATTTTTCGACATCGATCAAATCCTTGGCCTTGATCACTGCAGCCGTGTTACGGGTGGTGCGCGTAATACCGTTGCCGGTACGGGTGACGCGGTTGCTGCCGGCAATCCGGACACTGCCGCCGGCCGCAATCGTTTTTACCTGTTCCAGCGTATAAACTTCGGTCACATTGCCCGGCGTGAATGCGTCCTCTGCCTGACTCAACAAATGATGATTGCTGTCGAACGCCATTTTTTTTCCCGCAGGATTGATGACCTGATAGTGCGGACGCTGCCCCGGTCCGCTCAGTGCCAGTTGCAGCCGGTCGCCATAGGCCTCCATCTGCACCATGATTTCTTTCAGATAATCAGATTTGAGCGTTTCAATGTGGCCGTTCCAGCGTTTGGTTCTTGTCGTAGTCAAAGTACTATTTCCGATCGTAATGGCAACGCCGCGCAGAAACTTCCGCGACGCGACGCTTGCCGTTGGTAAAGGCGTGTTGATAAAAGCGCCGTAACGCGCATTATCGCCGATGTATGACGCCGATGCGGAAACTAGAATTCATTTCATCAAGAGACATACGTGTGAATGATCGATTTTTTGAATCAGGCATCCACGTGGGTGACGATGCGAATCTGCCCCAATAAGGTTCTGTGCACCGGGCATTTCTCGGCTATTTCAGTCAGGCGGGTGCGCTCGGCTTCACTCAGGTTGCCGAAATATTGCAGCCGGCGCGTGAATACATAAGTGTCGTCCTCTTGGACATGCGTGATGCGCACATCGATATCCTGCAAATCCATTTGTTTGCGTTGCGCATACATGGTGAGCGTCAATGCTGTGCACGCGCCAAGCGCCGCTGCCAGCAGATCGTGCGGTTCCACACCGGTGTCTTCGCCACCGTGCTCTGCCCCAACGTCAGTCAGCAAGCGATGCTTCCCAACAGTAATCACATGTTGCAGCTTGCCTTCGCCCTTTACAATTTTCACTTCCATACTATCTCCCTGAGAGTTGATCCTTCAATAAAGCCGTGCTTTGCCGGTTACTGTAAATGTAAACCATTGTGGCAAAGCGCACTTGGATTGATATAGATGCTCTCAGGAAAACGGCGCAGCCGGATTTTATCCTGCTGGCGGGTTATTACCGGCCGTAGCCGTCACCACGGTGATCGTCGTGGCGGCCATCGTCGTGTCGCTGTTCATCCCGGCCATGATCCCGATCCATCCCGCCATGGTCCGGAAAGAAACAAGCGCCCAATGACAATACGCTAGCTAAAGTGGCTAAAAACAATATTATTTTTTTCATTTTTGTCTCCTGAAAAATGCGTGCGGAACCCAATGCCTGCGACGCTTATTCGCAGTATCCGTGAACGCAATAGGATCGCCAGTCGAGCACGACTGATAATGATGTAGGACAATATGCGGGCCAGCAAACGAACCGACCTCGCAAATTTATACATTTCACTTACACCTCGGCGCAGTCTTTTTAGGAATTTTTTATAGACGCGGCGCTAAGCTGTTCTTCGTCAAAACAACGAACGGTGATTGAAATGAATCGCTTACATCTGCTGCAAACAATGCCCCCTTTATCTCTGTTCGGGCACAAAATCCAGGATCCATTCCCGGTAGCGCATACCACACTGGCAACACGCCAACCAGCACGAAATGCTGATGTATTTCAGCACCCCAGCCCTCCTCCCCGCGGTATCCCGTCACCGGCGCCAGCGCCACATATTGTCACGATGCACATTGCTGTAGACGCCGCCGATGTCATGCAGTTACGACAATTGGCCGCCACTGTTTGCGGTGACACACTATCCTCGATCCGCGTACAACCTATAGCCCACGCCAAACGTATGAATGTTTGGCTGTCTCTAAAATACGACGTTCAAACGGCCGATATGGTCATGGTCGCAATCATGCGCCAACTGCCGCGCGCGCAATTCGGACATTTCAATGCTGTTTGAATCAGTCTAATTTCGTTCCAATAACACCCCGGCAATTGCCTTTTAGAAAGAAGAAAGAAGAACCAAATGAAGAAAATTATCTTGGCTAGCGCCATTGCACTCACTTTTGCCGGCAATCTGGCTTACGCTGACGAAGCAGCAGCGCCCGTGCCCGACAATGCGTTGAGTTTTAACATTGGCGCGGTCAATGATTACCGTTTCCGCGGTATCTCGCAAACACGCTTCGACCCGGCAATTCAAGGCGGCGCCGATTATGTTTATAACCCTCTGGGTCTGTATGCAGGCACTTGGCTGTCGAACATCAAATGGATCAAGGACACCGTCAATTCGTCCGGTAACGCCAGCGGTAAGGGCAGTACCGAGTGGGATATCTACGGCGGCAAGCGCGGCGATATCGGCGGCGGCTTCACTTATGATGTGGGCGGTCTGTACTACTACTATCCGAGCAACAACTACGCAAGTGCCGGCGGAACCGCCAATGCCAATACCTTCGAACTGTATGGCCAAATCGGCTACGGCGTGAGCTACTTCAAAATCTCCAACGCCATGACCAATACTTTCGGTAACTTAGACAGCAAGAACAGCCGTTACTACGATCTGAGCAGCAACCCTGAAATCGCCGGCGGCGTGATCCTGGGTCTGCATATCGGTCATCAAACGATTGCCGGTTCCACTTTCGGTATATCGAATAGCAAATTCAGCTATACAGACTGGAAAATCGGCGTCAGCAAGACGTTCGACGATCTGGCCGGTATTACTGCAGGTGTCGCCCTGGTCGGCACCGATGCGAAAGATGGATCCTACGTGACCCCGGATGGCAAGAATCTGGGACGCAGCGGTGTTGTGGTTTCGGTCGCTAAAACGTTCTAGGATTGACCGGATTCAAATCTGTTTCAAGACTTGAAACGATATTCGGTTATACGATGGCAAGCCGGCAATTTCAGCTTGCCATCGCCTCTCCCAGTTGTACTGCCCGCTCGGGCGCCCATTCGGGATTAAACGCCAACACATCTTTCTGGAATAGCATCACCACTGTTGAACCCAGCAGGAAACGTCCCATCTCTTCGCCTTTTTTCAAAACGATCGTTTGATCTTCGTAGCGCCATTCGCAAATCTTGCCGGTGCGCGGCGGATTGACGACGCCATGCCATACCGTCGACATGCTGCCGACAATCGTAGCGCCCACCAGCGTCAGAACGAACGGGCCTTGGGCCGATTCGAATACGCACACCACGCGTTCATTGCGCGCAAATAAGCCCGGAACGCCCCGCGCAGTCGTTGGATTGACAGAAAACAGTTCGCCCGGCACGTAAATCATGCGCATCAGCCTGCCGTCGCATGGCATATGTATACGGTGGTAATCCTTGGGGCTCAGATAGAGCGTGGCGAAGCTGCCGTAGGCGAATTGCGCTGCCAGCGCACGATCGCCGCCGACTAGCGCCGTGGTGGAATAAAGATGGCCTTTGGCCTGGAATATCTGGTCGGATTCGATCTGACCAAACTGGCTGATAGCGCCATCGACCGGCGAAACGAACGGCGCCGGGGCCAACGGCCGCACGCCGTCGCGCAATGCACGCGTAAAGAAGGCGTTAAAACTGCTATAGCTATGAATATCGGGATTTGCCGCTTCCGCCATATTCACGCCGTAACGGCCGATGAACCAGCGAATGATGCCGGCGGTGATACGGCCGGCTTCGGCATTCGCCACCAGACCGGCGAAGGCAGTGATGGCCTGTTTCGGAAACAAGTATTGCGGCGCAACGGCAAGACGATGTAGCACTGGGATATTTCCTGTAACGACAAAATGCCGCAATTATACGGTGCAGGAAAAGAACCAGGCGAGTGCTTTCGCCAATACTGCATGACGCGCTGCGAAAACGGCTTGCAGCGCGCCGAGGGACTATCGCTATCTATCTAATTCAGATGCTCACGCACAGGCCGAGCAGTTCGATCCAGGTGCCGCCCTTGGCGACGCACTCCGTCTGCGCGGTATTGGTATCGGCACCGACGTTGTTCGAGACCCCGCCTGCAAAAGCGTTACCATGCAATGCACCGACAGCGATCAGACATGCAAATAGCAATTTGGTCTTATTCATAAATGCTCCTTTGAAAGTGACTGTTTCCGAAAAAGCAAAATGCTTTTTCTGATCCCAGAATAGGTAGTCGAACAGTGATCTCAAAGAAGAAAAATGTATTTCAGATAAATCCTAATTTGATGGCAGGGTTAGCGAATACTGGCTATCATCGTGCATCTCTTCCACCGGATAGTCCTCCATTATGATCCTGCCGCAGCCCCTTAAGCACGATGCTGCGCTCGATGCCAAGCATGCCGCCGGGCTGACCCCATACAACGGCATCAGTCTTTCCGGAATTCACCTGATTGTTTCTGCACAACAGGCCGAACAAGCGCTGGCAGCCTTGCTGTGCGCCGATGTCCTGGGCTTCGATACCGAATCCAAGCCCACCTTTGTCAAAGGTGAGCAATCACGCGGGCCGCATCTGATTCAGTTGGCCACCGATGATGCGGCTTATCTATTTCCGGTCGGCAGTGCATTTAATCAGCAGGTGGCGCATGCCGTTCTGAGTTCGGCGCAGATACTGAAAGTCGGCTTCGGTCTTAGCGATGATCTTAAGCGTCTGCAAGGAAAAATGGGGATAAGCACGCAGAACGTGCTCGATCTGTCGGTGGCGCTACGCCAGGGCAGCCGTAACGATGTCGGCGCAAAAACCGCTGTTGCGAAATTTTTCGGCATGCATCTGCAGAAATCCAAAAAGACCTCAACCACCAATTGGGCTGCGCCGCAATTGACCGAGCGTCAGATGCTGTATGCCGCCGATGATGCACAAGTGGCGCTGCGCATTTATCGTGCATGGCGGACGCGGCAGCACGTCCCAGGCGGCATCACAACACCAGATTAATTTTGCAACGGCCTCAGCCTCTAACGGCGCCAGCCCTCCGGACGTTCCAGCTCGAAATTGGCGCTACTGGCAGTGCGGCCATACCATTTGCCACCCATGCGCGAGAGCAGGTCCAGACGGACCGGATCGACTTGCCCGTCTTCGGCCAGAATCGCCTCGTCTATATGGGCCGCCACGACTTCACCGAAAACCACATAACAAGACGGTTTATCCGCCGGATAAGGCGTGCAACTGACAAGCCGGCATTCAAAGCTGACCGGCACGCCCGACACCCGCGGCGGCTTCACGAGCTGCGAAGGCAGCGAAGGCACCCCGCAGGCTTCGAATTCGCTGGTTTCGCCGTCATAACCGAATGAGGTCTGGTTCATCATGTCGCGCAATGCATGCGGCACCAAGTTGACGACAAATTCGCCAGTCTGCCGGATATTGCGGACGGTATCTTTTTTACTGCCGTCGGTTTGCACCAGCGGCGAAAT
Organism: Herbaspirillum sp.; assembly: GCA_028291765.1. GTDB lineage: Bacteria > Pseudomonadota > Gammaproteobacteria > Burkholderiales > Burkholderiaceae_D > Herbaspirillum. The sequence goes on along the minus strand of JAQGNR010000067.1, from coordinate 598 downwards.
CATCAGTGTCGGCGGCCTTGCGGTAATCATCTGGAAAAAACTGAAAGGCGCAAGATTGGCAACGCCCTCCTCGGACAACGAGGATACCCAGGCTATCGGCCGCGGCGCGATGGTCGATGCCATCCAGCGATAGGCTTCGCGCGATTGCAGCGTTGAAAAATCCAGAAACATGCCTTGCTCCCATCAGGTTTCGCAATTTGTGGGCACAATCATAACGTTTTTGTGTAAACCCCGTGGCTGCATGGGACAATACCACCACATATTTCCCTGTATTCCTATCAGGCAGCCCCTCCCCCAACCGACGCTATGGATCAAGCCGAAATCACCGCCGAACCGCCGCAACGTCCCTGGATTGCCCTGCGCGATACCTACGATGTGGAAGCCTGGATTGCCAACTACAACCGTGATCTGCAAGCGGCCTTATTTAGCCCAAAATTCAATCCGAAACAAAGCGGTTACGGTATTTGTTTTTATCTCAGCGAAGGGGGCCAGATCTTCCTGCATACGGATGGCGAAGGCGATATCCTGCTGGATGTCATGCCGGAAGCCGAATGGGTCGCGCCGCTGCTGACTGCCGTAACCGGCCATCCTGCGCCAT
>JAQGNR010000063.1 GCA_028291765.1 Herbaspirillum sp. | reverse complement strand
AGGGTTGCCCCCGTGCTGCCGTTCGACTTGCATGTGTAAGGCATGCCGCCAGCGTTCAATCTGAGCCAGGATCAAACTCTTCAGTTTAATCTCTGTTTTTGCCATCCACTTGCGTAGACGGCGTGTCGCTCACTCAAAATACTGACCGTCACTCATTGCTGAGCAACGTTATACTTTTTGTGAACATTTGATAATTTAAGCATTCGGCAACCACTTACGCGGCCACCGGCACATCATCAAACGCCCACACTTATCGGCTGTTAATTTTTAAAGAACTTCACTACCTTTTTTCCTCACTGATAAAGCGTTTTGTTTATCAGCAGATTTCCAAAATCCGATCTAAATATTCCCCGAATGTTTCTCGAAGATTTCTCGAATTTCTCTCTCTTAACATCCCCAGCAACACCTGAATGTTTTGCTTGGTTCGTTACGGGAGGCGAACTATAGCAAGGCTGGAATATTTTGCAAAGCTTTTTTTAGAAATAATTTAGAAATATTTGCGAGGCTTATTAAACGGCATCATCGACATCAACGCCGGCCTCCAAATCAAGCAGCGCACGCTTGCGTTCCACACCCCAACGATAGCCCGATAAGGCGCCATCGCTGCGCACCACCCGATGACATGGAATGGCCACCGCCAGCGCATTGGCGGCGCAGGCTCCCGCAACAGCCCGCACTGCTTTGGGCGCGCCGATACGCGCCGCAATCTCGGTATAACTCGCCGTGCTGCCGGCGGGAATTTCGCGCAACGCCTGCCAGACCCGCTCCTGAAATACCGTCCCACGCGTATCCAGCGGCAAATCCAGCCCCAGCGCCGGCGCTTCGACGAAGCCAACCACCTGCGCCATCAGTTGCTCGAAATCATGATCGCCGCCAATCAAATCGGCGCGCGGAAATCGATCCTGCAAATCACGCGCCAACGCATCCGGATCGTCGCCCAGCAAAATGGCGCACACGCCGCGCCCGCTCTGCGCGACCAGAATCGATCCCAACGAACATTCACCGACCGCAAATCGAATCACGGCGCCGGCGCCGCCGGCCCGATAGTGGCTCGGTGTCATGCCAAGCACCTTGCCGGAGCTTGCATAGAAGCGGCTGTTGGAATTAAAACCGGCAGCATAAATCGCTTCAGTCACTGAATTGCTCTGGCCGAGACTGTCACGCATTTTCCGTGCTCGATGCGCATCGGCGTAGCCTTTCGGCGTCAGCCCGGTAACCGATTTGAAAACCCGATGGAAGTGATACGGACTTAAGCCCGCCGCTTGCGCCAACACCGCCAACGCCGGCATTTCCTCCGCGCGCCCGATTTGACTGCATGCATCGGCAACCAGGCCCGCGTGTTGCGCCGCCACGGAGGTTCGATCGGCGCCAGCACGTTTGCTCGACCGATATCCAGCCGCCTCCGCCGCAGCCGGCGTATCGAAAAACTCGACATTTTCCGGGCGCGGCAAACGCGTCGGGCTACTCGGCCGGCAATATACCCCGGTGGTCTTGACGGCATACACAAAAAGCCGGTCCGCAGCGGCATCTCTGGCCAGCACCCGGGCCCAGCGCGGATCGATCTCCACGGCATTCTTTTCAATCGGCACCGGTTGCATTTGAATTTGCATTTGGATTTCCATATCGGCATCAGACTTTCATCGAGATATTGTTGCAGTTGCCAGTCACCTTAACCAACTGCGCCGCCGCTGCCACTCCGCCTCTTGCTGTCAAATTCAGCCCGCTTTGCGAAACGTCATATTAATGCGGCAATTTCCCAGCAGCGGATGCTGCGCCGGCTTGATCGGCAATATGCCGTGATAACGCAGCCGGTCCGGACCGCCCCAGACCACAATGTCGCCATGAAACAACGGCACGCGTTGCGTCTTGTCGCCGCGCTGCTCGCCGCCAAACTGAAACATCGCGGGGATGCCCAGCGATATCGATACCACCGGCGCATCCATATCGCGCTCGTCACGATCCTGATGCAACGACATTTTCGCACCCGGCTCATAGCGATTGATCAGGCAGGCATCCGGCACAAAATCGGCAAAGCCCGCCTCGGCGGCCGCAGCCTGCGCCAAGCGCATGAAAACTGCCGGCATGACAGGCCAACGCAGGCCGCTATCGGGATCGATCTCGGTGTAGCGATAACCGCGGCGGTCCGAGGTCCAACCCAATCTGCCGCAACTACTCAACGCGGCCGACATCTTAAAGCCTCCCGGCGTCGTCATCTGCCGGAATGGCGCTGCCTGCAAGACAAGCGCCATTGCCGGCAATAATTGCGCGACGTACGGCAACGCAAAGCCGCGCAGCACAAAAGCCCGCGGCCCCAGCGCTTCGCGGCCTGATTCGGTGGTTTCCATGTCATCAAATAAATCGAAATTCATCCGACAAGTTTAAACGTTACAGCCGGCCACCGCCCGCTCACAGTTTCCTACAGCGATTTACTGCTTTCACTGCTATTAGCGCCCTCGCGACTCAACTAAGCTGATTTATTCCCAGCCGGTCAAATCCCGAATTTCATTCGAATTTCAATTGAATACATTCATTGCGAAGGAATTGCATATGTCTTCCACCGTTGCCGAAATTCTTGTCGAGACCTTGCATCAAGTCGGCGTGCGCCAGATTTTTGGTGTGGTCGGCGATGCCCTAAATCCTTTTACAGATGCCATCCGCCGCGACGGGCGTATTGAATGGATAGGCGTGCGGCATGAAGAAGGCGCGGCACAAGCCGCCGCCGGGCAAGCCAAACTGACCGGCAAGCTTGGCGTGTGTTGCGGCACTACCGGCCCCGGCGCCAATCATTTGGTGGCAGGACTGTATGAAGCGAAAAAAGATCACGCGCCGGTGCTGGCGATTTCCGGCGGCGTGCCTTCCAGCCGCCGCGGCATCGATTATCTGCAGGAAAACACACCCGACCTTTTGTTTCGCGATGTCGCCGCCTATACCCAAACCATCAACAGCGCAGAACAGGCGCCGCAGGTCATCCACGAAGCGATCGCGCAGGCATACGCCAACCGTGGCGTTGCGCATATCAGTATTCCTGCCGACGTCATCGGCAGCGAGGCGCCAGGCGCCATGAACAGCCTGCAGACCTTGCGTCCTCTGGCCGACGGTACGCCGCCACAGGAAGATTTGCAACAAGCCGCCGACATGATCGATGCGGCGAAATCGGTGGCTATCCTGGTCGGCCACGGTTCCCGTTCCGCCATAGCTGAAATAACCGCACTGGCTGAAAAGCTACAGGCGCCGCTGATTCATACGTTTCGCGCAAAAGACATGCTGCCCTACGATCATCCGCACTGGATCGGCGGCGTCGGCCTGATCGGCGGTGCGCCCGGCATCGATGCTTTGCACGCTGCCGATGTCATGCTGATGCTGGGCTCCGATTACCCCTATTCGGAATTTCTGCCTTCCAAAACCAAGATCATCCAGATCGACCAGCGCAGCTTTGCACTCGGACGCCGTGCCTCGGTAACGCTAGGCATCGTCGGCGCAGTCAAGCCGGCAGTCGAACGTTTGCTGCAACTTATACAAGGCAAAACCGACGACACCTTTTTCAAGAAGGTCAGCGAAGATCGGCGCAAGTGGAATGAGATGCTGGACAAACATACCGTCAACAGCCGCCACCAGAAAAAAATCAAACCACAAGCCGTCGCCAGAACACTCGGTGAACTGGCCGATGACGATGCGGCATTCGTCATCGATACCGGTGTGGTGACGCTGTGGTGCGGCAACTGGCTGCGGCAAAGCGGCCGCCAACGCATCCTGGCCTCGTTCAATAATGCCGCCGTCGGCACATCGCTGGGACAAGCCAACGGCGTCCAGGCATTGGATCGCAACAGGCAAGTCATCGTCGCTGTCGGCGATGGCGGCTTCACTATGTTGCTCGGCGAATTCATGACCAGTATTGAACACAAATTGCCGATCAAAGTAGTCGTATTCAATAATCGCGAATGGGGCCTGGTCCATCTGGAAATGGAAGAAGCGGGATTACCGGCATTCGACGGCTCGAATTTCACAAACATGGATTTCGCCGCGTTCGCGCACGCTTGCGGCGCGCAGGGATTCAGCGCCAAACTGCCCGATCAACTGGACAACGCGATCCGGGAACTGCTTGCCGCACCTGGTCCGGCCATTTTGAATGTCTTCATCGACCCGGCCGAACTACCGGTGATGCCGCACATCAAACTCGATCAAATCTGGCGCTTCGGCCTGGCCAAGGTGAAAGAATCCATGATCGCGATGACGGGCAGTTGAGAAACCCAAGGCAAAAGCCATGAAACTAAAAGGCTCCTGTCACTGCGGTGCAGTGCATTTCACATTAAGCAGCGCGACGCCCTATCCCTACCAGCGCTGTTATTGCTCGATCTGCCGCAAGACGCAAGGCGGTGGCGGATACGCGATCAACATTGGCGGCGACGCCAAAACGCTGAAAGTGCGCGGCAGCGAAGCGATCAATATTTATCACGCCAAGCTCAAACGCAAAGGCGACCAACGTATGCATAGCAGCACCGCGCAACGGCATTTTTGCAAACATTGCGGCACTGCGCTCTGGTTGTTCAGTCCCGAATGGCCGGAACTGATTCACCCGTTCGCCTCCGCCATCGATACACCGCTGCCGGCGCCGCCCGAACATACCCATCTGTTGTTGGACTCCAAAGCGCCATGGGTGGAAGTACAAGCCGGAAAAAAAGATTTGCAATTCGACGAATATCCGGACGAATCGCTGGCCGATTGGCATGAACGCCTGGGGCTGACCAGCGAGGATTAAATAAAAAGTCGATTTGCGCACTACTTTTAAATTCCAAAAAGGAGATTACATTATGAGCGATCAACTCAAGAATATGAAGGTGGCACTACTGGTAACAGACGGTTTCGAACAAGCCGAATTGCTGGAGCCGAAAAAAGCACTGGAAGCGGCCGGCGCAAGAGTGGACGTGATTTCGGACAAGCAAGGCAGTGTGCAAGGCTTCAATCATACGGATAAAGCCAGCAAGGTAACAGTCGACAAATCGATCGACGCGGCCAGGCAGGAGGATTACGACGCCGTGCTGCTGCCGGGCGGTGTCGTCAATGGCGATGCGTTGCGCATGGTGCCCAAAGCCCGCGGCTTCGTAATTGCCGCCGACGAAGCCGGGAAACCGATTGCCGCGATCTGCCACGGCGGCTGGCTGCTTATTTCGGCCGGTATCGCGGAAGACCGAACCGTCACCAGTTGGCCCAGTCTGCAGGACGACTTCACGAATGCCGGCGGCACCTGGGTCGACCGGGAAATGGTGCGAGACGATAACTGGGTGACGTCACGCAAACCCGACGATATCCCGGCCTTCAATAAAGCCTTCATTTCCTTACTGGAAGAACGGCAAAGCGCCAATGCACATTAACAACTGGCGCGCTTACACTTTTCCGCTGGAAAGCTGAAAAAGATCAGATATACTGTACGTCCATACAGTTTACAGTCTGATCTTTTTCAGAATGAACCCGCTCCCAGACGAATCTCAAGGTCAAGCTCAAACGCGGGCTCAGCCCCAGCCCTTCTACTATCTCGCCAATTTCCAGACGGTTCTCGAATGGATAACGCAACGCTATAGCGATCTGCTGATCGATGAAGAGCGCGCATTCCTTGCTCGCTTCCCGGATTTACCGCTCGCCTCCAGAGCTTTATTGGTGCGCATGGTCATGCGCAAGGGCGAATACTTTCGCGGCGAAAAATTACGCTACGACGAAATCGGCTGTACGCATGCTGCGGCGCAGATTTTAATCGCGGCAGGTTGGATCGATGACCGGCCGCTGTTAAACATCGCGCAATTATTCTCCTTGCTACGGAAAAATGAACTGGCCGTGATTTTCAACTTCGCGCCTCCTTTAAAGAGCGCCCGCAAGGCCGACCAACTAGACGCGTTACGCGCCCAATACCAGCTCTTCGACACCGTCCGCTCTTTGGCGCAATGGCGCCGGCAAAGCAAGGAAAACGAAGACAACGCCGACGCCGACGCCGGCCAATACATTTACCACCTGCGCATCGGCGCCTTGTGCGATCGCCTGCGACTCATGTTTTTCGGCAATCTGCATCAGGACTGGTCGGAGTTCGTCTTGTCGGAGCTTGGAATTTTCAAATATGAAAAAGTCGCCCTATCGACCGCATCGCAGGCATTTCGCACCCGTTCGGATGTCGACGATTATCTGCATCTGCATCAATGCCGCGAACGTTTCTATCGAGGCGAACCGGTGCAGGAGATATTACCGGCAATTCCCGCCATCGCGTATCGAAATGACTGGCTGGAAAACCGGCGCGCAAAACTGTTGTTCCTGATTGGGCAGGAGCACGAACGCAACGGCGCTTTATCCGAGGCGCTAAGGATTTACGCCGATTGTCCATGGCCCGGCGCGCGCATCCGCGCCATTCGCATACTGGAGCGCTGCGGACAAAGTCACGCGGCATTCACGCTGGCTGAAGGCGCCGCAAACGCACCCGAAAGCGAAGCGGAACGACAGCAGCTTGCGCGTATCCTGCCCCGGCTGCGACGCCGCCTCGGCCAATCGACATTACCTGCATCCGCAGCCATACCGGAAACCCGGCACGATCTGATTTTGAACCAACCCGACAACACGATTTCGGTGGAAGCGCTAGTCCTGGATCATTTGTCGCAAACACATGCCCCCGCCCATTACGTCGAAAATAGCTTGATCAATTCGCTGTTCGGCCTGCTGTGTTGGGACGCCGTTTTCGCCCCCGTGCCGGGCGCGTTTTTTCATCCATTCCAAAGCGCTCCGGCCGACTTGCTGAGCCCGGATTTCCAGCGCCGCCGCGAACGTGAATTTCTGCATTGCTTCAAGCAGCTCGATAGCGACGCTTACCGGCAAACCATCCTGCGAAATTTTCGTGACAAGGCAGGAACGCTATCGCCTTTCGTATTCTGGAATTGCCTGACCGAAGAGCTGCTGGCAATGGCGCTGCATTGCCTGCCTGTCGCGCATCTGCGTAAATGGTTCGAACGCATGCTGGTCGATATCCGCGCCAATCGCAGCGGGTATCCGGACCTGATCCAATTTTTCCCGGAAGAAAAGCGTTATCGGATGATTGAGGTAAAAGGCCCCGGCGACCGGCTGCAGGACAATCAGATCCGCTGGCTCGAATACTGCGCCGCGCACGAGATGCCGCTGACGATCTGTTATGTTCAGTGGGCCGAAAATCCAAATTGAATCCCACACAAAAATATGTGATCGCCGTTCGCGCCCTGTGCGAATTTACGGCCAAACAAGGCGATCTCGATCTACGCTTTACGCCCTCGCCTTCCGCGCAGGAAGGCATCGCCGGACACACTGTCGTCACAGGCCGCCGCGCTGCCGGTTATCGTACGGAAGTAAGTTTGAGCGGCGAGTTCGGACGTCTGCAAGTACGCGGCCGCGCCGATGGCTACGACCCGGCGCACAATCAACTGGAAGAAATCAAAACCTTCCGCGGCGATCTGGATTCAATGCCGGACAATCACCGTCATCTGCATTGGGCGCAGGTAAAAATTTACGGCCATTTGTTATGTCATACGGAATCCTTATCCGATATCAATCTGGCGCTGGTCTACTACGACATCGGCAGCGGCAAGGAAACGCTATTGAAGCAAAGCCTGAGCGCCGATGCTTTAAGGCAATACTTCGAAGATCAATGCGGACGTTTTCTGGCCTGGGCCGAGCAGGAACTGGCGCATCGCACCGAACGCGACCTGCAACTGCATCGCTTAAGTTTTCCGCACCCGGCGTTTCGCCCCGGTCAGCGGCAATTAGCGGCCGCCGTCTACAAAACGGCGGCGCAGGGGCGCTGTTTGCTGGCGCAAGCGCCGACCGGTATCGGCAAAACCGTCGGCACGCTGTTCCCGCTGCTCAAGGCCGCTCCCACCCAGGCAATCGACAAAGTGTTTTATCTTGCCGCCAAAACCTCCGGCCGCAAGCTGGCGCTCGATGCACTTGCACTGATCAAGAACAGCGCGCCGGCACTGCCCTTGCGCGTGCTTGAAATGGTGGCCCGCGATAAAGCCTGCGAACATCCCGATAAAGCCTGCCACGGCGCCTCCTGTCCATTGGCGAAAGGCTTTTACGATCGGCTTCCACAGGCCCGCAGCGCGGCCATCGCCGGTGGTGCCATGGATAAAACCGCGCTGCGTGAAATCGCCTCGGCGCATGCTGTCTGTCCCTATTATTTGAGCCAGGATCTGGCCCGCTGGTCCGATGTAGTCGTTGGCGATTACAACTATTACTTCGATCTCGGCGCAATGCTGCACAGCCTGAGTGTTGCCAATCAATGGCGCGTGGGCGTGCTGGTCGATGAGGCTCACAACATGATCGAGCGCGCCCGGAAAATGTATTCGGCAGAACTAGATCAGCGCGATCTGAAGACGCTGCGCAATACGCTGGGCCGCGCCGCCGCACCGGCACCGGCGCCGGCGCTATTGAAAAAAGCGCTGGACCGCCTGAACCGGCAATGGAATGCCTTGTACAAAGATCAGCCTGCCGATTACCAGGTACATGCCGCAGTCGCGCAGCCTTTTCTGAATGCCTTGCAATACGCCATCGCGGACATCACCGATTATCTGAGCGATCACCCGAGCGCATCGGATGATGGATTGCAGCGCTTTTACTTCGATGCTTTGCATTTTTCGCGGATTGCCGAATTGTTCGACTGCCACTCGCTATTCGACATCGCCAAGCGCGGCGGAAAAACTGGATCGAACAGTGCGGCAACCACCGCAACGCTATCGCTCAGGAACATCGTGTCCGCGCCCTTCCTGGCGCAACGTTTCGGCAGCGCGCATTCGGTCGCCTTATTTTCCGCCACGCTGAGCCCATGGCATTTTTACAGCGACATGCTGGGTCTGCCAGACGATACCGCCTGGATCGACGTAGCCTCCCCTTTCAGCGCCGAACAATTATCCGTGCAAGTGATCGATCGTATTTCCACCCGCTACCGGCATCGCGACGATTCGCTGGCGCCGATTGTCGGCTTGATTGCCGCGCAATATATGCAGCAGCCGGGAAATTACTTGGCTTTTTTCAGTAGTTACGATTATCTGCAAAAGGTCAGCACCCTATTGAAGAGGCTGCATCCGGCGATTCCGATACTGGAACAGGCACGGCAAATGGACGAAGCCGAACGAGAACGCTTTCTGGAGCGCTTCACGCATACCTCCAACGGCATTGGTTTTGCGGTATTGGGCGGCTCGTTCGCCGAAGGCATCGACCTGCCCGGGCAACGTCTGATCGGCGCATTTATTGCAACCCTCGGATTGCCGCAGATCAATCCGGTCAATGAACAGATCATGCAGCGCATGCAAACCCTGTTCGGCCACGGCTACGACTACACCTATCTTTATCCCGGCATCCAGAAAGTAGTGCAGGCGGCTGGCCGCGTTATCCGCAGCCAGCAGGATCGCGGCGTGGTTTACCTCATCGATGATCGCTTTACCCAAGCCGACGTGCGATGCCTGCTACCGCCATGGTGGGAAATTCAAAACAACAAACCGGGCCTTGCCCGGTAGTGATCGGGCTGGGTTGGCTCTACTAAGCCTAAGCGCCCCAGTCGCCTCCCAGCGCCTTGATCAAAAATACCGAAACCAGCAAACGTTGCCCATTCAATTGCGCCAGTTGGCGTTCATTGCTGAGCAAAGCTTGTTCTGCGGAAATCACTTCCAGATAAATCGCCACGCCGTCTTCATAACGGGCGTTGGCAATATCGACCGCCTGTCTTGCGCTGACGATGGCTTTCTGCGTCTGCACCAGCGCACTGTCGAGCGTGACCACGCCGGTAATACCGTCCTGGACTTCCTGCAATGCCGTCAGCACAGTACGCCGGTAAATGGCCACCGTCCCCTGATAACCGGCCTTAGCGAAATCGACCCCGGCGCCGATACGGCCGCCGCTGAATAAGGTTTGCGACACCGAAACCCCGAACGACCACATCAAGCTCGGCGCGTTAAACAGCGTAGTCATCGAATTACTGTCGAAACCATAGGTAGGATTAAGAATAAAGCTCGGATAGTACGCAGCGCTGGCAATGCCGATCTGCGCATTGGCCGCAGCCATGGCGCGCTCGGACGAAGCAATATCGGGACGGCGCTGCAGCATATCGGACGGCAGGCCCAGCGGCACCGCCGGCGGCGTCACTTCGCCCTCGGTCACAGGCAATGAAAACAACGGCGCCGGCGTACCGATCAAGGTTGCAATCGCATGTTCATATAGGCCGCGGATGCGGCGCAACAGATCGAGCTGCGTCAGCGTCGACTCCAGCAATGTCTCCTGCTGCGCAACATCCAGTCCCGAGGTAGCGCCCAGCTCATGGCGCGCAGTGGCTAATTCCAGCGAACGCCGTTGCAAGGCAATCGATCGATTCACGACGCGCAGTTCACTATCGGCCTGGCGCAAACTGAAATAATTGGCGGCCAGGTCTGCACTCAGCAACAAGCGGGTATTTTCCAGATCGGCTACCGATTGCTGCTCGGACGCGCGCACACTTTCCACCGAACGCCGCACTCGGCCGAATAAATCGGCTTCGTAATTAACAGTAAGGGCCAAGGAAAAATCGCTCTGCACCGTCGAGAAATTGGGCGAGTTGTAATTAGTGAGCGGACGATCGCCGGAAATCTGCAGGCGGCTGGCGCGGCTGGCCAGACCCACTTGCGGCAGTTGTCCTGCGGCCACGCCGGTCACATTGGCGCGCGCCTGCGCCAAGCGGGCATTGGCCGCCGCCAGCGTCTGATTATTGGCCATGGCCTGCTGTTCCAATTGGCTCAGCACCGGATCGCCGAAGCGTTCCCACCACGCACCCTTGGCATGCGCATCGCCCGGTTCGCCGGCACGCCACGGCGCTTCCACCGCCCAGGCTGCCGGTGGCTGATCTTGCGCCTGATCCGGTTTATGGTAATCCGGACCGACCGCGCAACCGCCCAGCGTAGTCAGCATCAGCCCCGCCAGTGCGGCTGATATTGCAGCGGGAAATTGCAGGCCGTGCACACACCGCAGACTCACGATGCCGACCTCGCCGCCGGCGCCGCCCCTGCTGCCGGCGCATCCGGCGTCCAGTTCACCTGATCGCCCTCGGCCAGCGAATCGGAAGGATTCAGCACCAGCCGATCCGCAGGCGCGGCCCCATTCAGAATCTCCACTGTTTCACCGAAATTGCGGCCGACCTGAACCTGCTTCAGATGCACGCGATGCTGCGCATCCACTATCGCCACCATGGTGCCTTCCTGACGGATCAATAATGCATTGGTAGGCACCACCAGCACGCCACTGGCCGGCAGTGGCAACACCACCTGGACATACGATCCCGGCATCAATATGCCTTGCGAATTCGGCAATGTAATCTCAACTTGCATGGAGTGCGTCACGGTATCGATCGAGGCCGCGGTGCGCGCCACCTTGCCCTGAAACTTTTGACCGCGCAGCTCCGATTGCGTCACCACCACCGTCTGTCCCTGCTTAACCAATTGCGCATACGATTGCGGCACATTCACATAGACACGCAACGGATCGGTTTGCGTCAGCGTGAACAACGGACGGCCCGCACCCGGATCGATCAGATCGCCGACGTCGACGTTACGCCGCGTAACGATGCCGGCAAAAGGCGCGACCACGTGTTTGAAACTGCTCAACTGACGCAAGCGCTCCACATTGGCGTCGGCAGCGGCCAGATTCGAGTCGGCCTGGGCCGAGGCGCTGCGGCGTTCATCGAGTTCCTGTTGCGATACCGCATCGCGTTTGCGCAAAGCCTCCCAACGCGCCATGGAACTCTTCGCCAGCTCCAGACTGGAAGCGGCCTGCTGGCGCGCAGCTACAGCCTGCGTCAATTGCTGATCGATTTCCGGTGTGTCGATATCGGCCAGCGGCTCGCCCTTCTCCACACGGCTGCCGATATCCTTATACCAGCGCCGCAGATAACCGCTGGCGCGGGCCGAAATCGGCGATTGCACAAATCCTTGCAAGGTACCGGGCAAGGCCAGCGTCTGCACCGCATCCGGCGATTTGGCGAGCGCAGTCTTGACGTATTGCACGGCCAGTTGCTGGCTGCCCTCTGCCAGCGTACGCGCGTGAATGACGCGGCTGACGATGGTGCGCGCGGCCCCCAGCGCCAGCAGGATCAGGATGATCAGGCCGAGCAGCTTGGTACGCCGGGCGACCTGCTTGCGCTTCAACAGTTCCCCCGGATTACTGGCATCGATCGGATGGATGGCGAGCTGGGAATGACTTTCTTGCGACATTGCTTCAGACCTCCTGGGGGGCGGCCAGACCGGCCGGTGCGCGATCGGCATTACGCCGCGCAGCGCGTTGATGAAGACGTTGATGAATACCGGCATACAACACCGGCACGAAAAAGAGTGTCGAGACCGTGGCGAACAACAAGCCGCCGATCACAGCGCGGCCCAGCGGCGCGTTTTGTTCTGCGCCTTCGCCCAGCCCGAGCGCCATCGGGATCATCCCGATAATCATCGCCAGCGCCGTCATCAGCACCGGCCGGATGCGGGTCGCGCCGGCTTCCAGCGCAGCGGCCAGCGGCGTGGCGCCGAGATCGCGCCGCTCACGCGCGAAAGACACGATCAGAATACTGTTGGCGGTCGCCACCCCCATGGTCATGATGGCCCCGGTCAATGCCGGCACGCTGAGCGTGGTCCCGGTAATGAACAGCATCCAGGCAATGCCCGCCAGCGCCGCCGGCAGCGCCGCGATAATAATCATGGCATCGATCCATGACTGGAAATTAACCACGATCAACAGATAGACCAGGACGATCGCCATCACCAAACCGACACCGAGGCCAATGAACGATGACTGCATGGTCTCCACCTGACCCCGCATGACGACCTGATTGCCGCGCGCGAGTTTGGGTTTCATCTGCGCCACCAGCGTATCGATCTTTGATGCGATATTGGCCAGATCGGTGCCCTGTACGCTGACGTAGACATCGACCGCCGGCCTGATGTTGTAATGCGAGATGATCGCAGGCTCGCGGGCCGGTTTCACATCGACCAGATTACCCAGCAATTGGGGATCGTTGCCTGCGCTCGGCGCAGAGGTGCCGACCGGCATATTGAGCAGTGCGTCGAGCGAATCGACCTTGTACTGCGGCGTCTGCGTCACCACGCTATAGACCACGCCGTTTTTCGGATTGAGCCAGAATGCCGGCGATGTCTGCGAACTGCCGGACAGCGCAATGAGCACGTTCTGGCCGACATTGGCCGCGCTCAGGCCGAACTGCTGCAGCCGCGAACGATCCATCTGCATGCTCAGGCTTGGGCCATCCAGCCGTTGATGTACATGCGCATCGACCGCGCCGGGAATCTGACGAATCTGCTTGACCAGTTCCGCGGCCAGCCGGGCATTGCCTTGTATATCGGCGCCGGTCAATTGCACATCGATCGCGGCCGGCAGGCCGAAGTTCAGAATCTGCGTGACGATATCGGCCGGCTGGAAGAAGAATTCAATCCCCGGAAATTTCTTGGGCAATTCGGTACGCAGCATTGAAACCAGTTCCGCAGTCGGACGATGTCCTTCATGCAGCGCCATCAGGATTTCACCATCCATCGTCCCGATGGTGCCGGCGTTGCTGTAAGACAGATTGATACCGCTATTGGGCACCCCGAGGTTATCCAGAATGGTTTCCAGTTCATCGGCCGGAATCAATTGCCGGATCGCGGTCTCGACCTGATCGGCCTGCCGCGCGGTTTCCTCGATGCGGGTGCCGGTGGGCGTGCGCATGTGCAGGCGAATCTGGCCGGCATCGACACTCGGGAAGAAGTCGCGCCCGAGGAACGGATACAACAGGCAGGACAACACGCAAAATCCGAGAAACATCAACACGAAACGCCTGCGTTTGGCGAGCATCGACGACAGCGACAATGTATAGGCGCGGCGCACGCGTTCGAATTGCTGATCGAAACTGCGATACACCCGTTGCAGCAGGCTCGGCTTAGCTTGCGTCGCATGCTGATCGACGCCGCGCATGAGCAGCATGACCAGCGTCGGCACCAGCGAGCGCGACAACAAATAAGAAGCCAGCATCGCGAACACGACCGCTTCGGCCAGCGGCACGAACAGGAAACGCGCCACGCCGGAGAGGAAAAACATCGGCACGAAAACAATACAGATACAGATGGTGGAGACGAATGCGGGCACGCCGATTTCACCGGCGCCGATCAGAATCGCATCATTGAGCGGCGTGCCCAGATGCAAATGGCGTTCGATATTTTCAATCGTCACAATGGCCTGATCGACCAGAATACCGACCGACAGCGCCAGGCCGCCAAGGGTCATCAGATTAAGCGTTTCGCCCAGCACATACAGTATCAGCACCGATGCCAGAATTGACAATGGAATGGTCAACGCAATAATCACCGTGCTGCGCCAGTTACCCAGAAACAGCAGCACCATCGCGGCCGTCAGACCCGCAGCGATCAGCGCTTCGCTGATCACGCCCTTGACCGCCGCCTTGACGAATATCGACTGATCGAACAGCGGCGTCACCTTGACATCGGCTGGCAGCGATTGCACCGCAGTCGGCAGCAAAGCACGCAGATTGGAGACAATATCGAGTGTGGACGCGCCGCCGTTTTTCAGGATCGACAACAGCACGCCGCGATTACCATCCTGGCGCACGACGTTGGTTTGCGGCGAAAAACCGTCGCGCACATAGGCCACATCGCGCAAATAGGTCGTCGCGCCGTTGGTGGTGCGCACCGGCAAATCGTTCAGTCCGGCGATCAGTTCAGGCGAGCCGTTCAACTTGACTGAATACTCTGTACTACCGAATTTGGCGGTGCCGGAGGGCAGGATCAGGTTTTGCGCATTAACGGCATTGACCGCATCCACCGGCGACAAGCCGCGTGCCTGCAATGCCGACATATCCAGATCGACCGATACCACGCGCGTTTTGCCGCCGTAGGGGAAAGGAATCGCGACACCGGGAATCGTCACCAATTGCGGCCGCAATATATTCACCGCGGCGTCCAGCAATTGCTGCTCGGGCAGCGCGGCGCTGGACAAACCCAATTGCAATACCGGGATACTGGAGGCGGAGTATTTAAGCACCAGCGGCGGCGTAATACCCGGCGGCAACTGCCGCACCTGAGACTGCACCGAGGCGACTACCTGCGCCATTGCCGCCTGAATATTCGCCGTTGGCTGAAAGAAGAGTTTGATGACGGATACGCCCGCCAGCGACTGCGATTCGATATGCTCGACATCGCTGACCGTGGTCGTCAAGCCGCGCTCGGTCTGGCCGGCGATGCGCTGCCCCATTTCCTGCGCCGACAAACCGTTGTAATTCCAGATGATACTGATCACCGGAATATTGATTTCCGGGAAAATGTCGGTTGCCATGTGCAACAGCGCTAAAGGTGTCGCCAACACGATCAGCATCGCCATCACAATAAAGGTATAAGGGCGACGCAGCGCCAGCGCAACCATGGACATGAAGTGGGTTCCGTTTATAATTTTGTTGCTGGATTATATAGACAAATAGTCATACAGCAACGTTATGGCGAACTAATTTTTGGCGGCGGCGAAAAGGTAAATTTTTACCCATTAAAGGTAAATTTTTTCCAGGACAAAGACCGGTCGGCGCACTAATTGTGGGCCCTAATTAGGGGCGCTAATGCTCTCCTCCGCGCCAGGCCGCGTCCAGCCATCCGTCAGCGTTTTCAGGAACGTAATCACATCCTTGATTTCGGCCTCCGATAAGGCAGATTGATCGCCCGGTTTACCGCCGAATGGCGGGTCCATCTTCACATTTGCCCGATATTGGGGCAGCAGATCGTCGAACTTATCGATGCTGCCGTCGCGTTTGCGCGGATACCATTTTTCCGGCTTGGTATCGCGCTGCGCATAAAATTGCATCACCTGTTCCAGAGTGTGGAACACACCGTTATGAAAAAAGCTCTGTCGCAACGCAACATTGCGCAACGTCGGGGTTTTGAAGGCGCCGCAATACTCTTTCTTATCCATCAGATCGGTACGATCCGGACCGCATAAGCCGAGATCGAAATAATGCGGATCGGCATTGATCGGGATCTTGCGATTGCGCGGCACCCCGACGGCAACCAGACCGTAATCGGTAAATTGAGGAAACGCGCCGTTAGGCGCTACCGCGCTGATATGGCAAGACGCGCAATTTCCCTTTTCCGGATCGTTGAATAGCGCCAGACCGCGCGACTCCTGCTGGTTCAGCGTGGTTTTCCCACGCAAGAAAGCATCGTATTTACTGCTGTAGGGATAAAAATCGGCCGGGCTTTCCTGGAATATTTCCAGCGCCATCAACGCCGCCTGAAAAGCGCCTGCCGTATCGTCGAAAATCCGTTCGCCATAAGCGGCGCGAAACTGCGCAGCATAGGGCGCCCGCAGCAACTTGGCGACCACTTCGGCGGCATCGGCGTTCGCCATTTCATACGGCGACAACAAAGGGATGCGCGCCTGCTCAGACGCCGAATCGACCCGGCCATCCCAGGTCCGCCCGCCGGTCGAACCGGCATCGACACTATCGTCGTTATCGTCGTCATGATAGTGCTCGGAAAACGACGGCGTATTTTGCATATAACGCAAAGACGGCACCGCACGCGTACCAGAGTGTTTCATATCGCGTCCGCCGAACTGCACCGACAAATCGTTGGGCGGACCGAATGCGCGATCGGGACTATGGCAAGTGGCGCAGGATTGCTTACCGGACGCCGACAGCGAGGGATCGAAAAACAGGACACGGCCCAACTGGGTCAGCGCTTCAACGCTGACTTTAGGGGACACCCTATAGGCGGCATCGGCAGAATGCGCCGATTGCGCCGCCGATTGTGCCGGTTGCTCGGCGGCCGGCCTTGCCGCGGTCAAGGGCGGCGCATCTTCCTTCGCCTGCAAGCCAATGGCTGCTGCGCTACCGGCCAAAGCCGCAATTATCAATAAAAATTTCATCGCAATAGCCTAGCAACGGTTTGTGACCAAACGATGACGCCGCCACCGGCTGCGGGCTTGCCGAAGTCGTATGTCATAGTCTCGTTATATTTGATCGCTAGCATGCACGCTTTACTCTAGGAGAGCCCCATGAATTGTCGCCTCTTGTTGCTGACTGCAGCGATTTCCGTTTCGCTGGTCGCTTGTGGCGGCAACGCCAATCTCGCCACCACCAACGCCGATGCCGGCATCCGCAATATTGATACGCTGGTCGTGATCTATGCGGAAAACCGCGGCTTCGATACTTTGTACGGCCTGTTTCCCGGCGCAGACGGCATTCCCGGCGTTAATCCAAGCGCCAAGTCCAGCTATATACCGCAAAAGGATTATGACGGCGCAATATTACCGGTGCTGCCGCCGGCTTGGGGCGGTGTAACCATTCCAGGGCAAACGAAAGTCATTACCCAGGCGCAATCGGCCAATATGCCGAATCATCCGTTCCAGATTGACAGCGCAGCCGGCCTGAATGCCGATGCATCGCTGGTCACACGCGATCTGGTGCATCGTTTTTATAACGATCAAATGCAGATCGACGGCGGCAAAAACGATCTGTTCGCGGCGCACTCGGATGCCGGCGGCCTGGTCATGGGTTATTACGACGGCCGCAAGATGGCCATGTGGAATATCGCCAAACAATACACACTGGCCGACAATTTCTACATCGGCGCTTTCGGCGGCTCATTCCTGAACCATCAATTCCTGATTTGCGCCTGCGCTCCGCAATATCCGCATGCGGATACATCGCCGGCGGCCGGTTCCGTTTCCAAAATCGATGTCGATGCAAACGGCAATTTCGTGCGTTTGACGCCGGCAGCGAAAACACCGGACTCAGTGTTGAATGGCGCGCCTAAATATGCCAACGACAGCAATTTGACGCCGAAGGACAGCAAGGGCATGTACTACGCCATCAACACCATGCAGCCGCCCTACCAGCCCAGCAACGTAGCGCCTGCCGCAGATGACGCCAGCAAACTGTATGCCGATCCGAAACAGGCTGTGACATTACCGCCGCAGACGCAAACCAATATCGGCGATCTGCTGACAGCCAAAGGGATCACTTGGGCCTGGTACGCCGGCGCATGGAACAGCTCACTGGCCGTAGCGAAGGGTTCGCGCAAATTCCCTGCGCCGACGCCTAACTTCCAGTTCCATCATCAGCCGTTCAATTATTTTGAGGAAATGGATCCGATCAAACATGCCGCTTACCGCGCAGAGCATTTGAAGGATTTCGACGCCAGCTTCTGGCAAGATGCCGATGCCGGAAAATTGCCAACCGTCACGTTTTACAAGCCACAGGGTAATTTGAACCAGCATGCCGGCTACGCCAGCGTTGCCGCCGGCGATGCGCATATCGCTGAAGTCATCGAGAAGCTCAAGAAAAGCCCGCAGTGGGGGCACATGTTGATCGTTGTCACCTATGATGAAAACGGCGGATTCTGGGATCACGCCGCGCCGCCTAAAGCCGACCAATGGGGACCGGGCACACGTATCCCGACCATTCTCATTTCGCCGTACGCCAAAAAAGGCTATATCGATTCGTCGCTGTACGACACCACCTCGATCCTGCGCTTCATCACACGCCGCTGGTCCTTGCCGGTGCTTGATGGCCTCAAGACGCGCGATCAGGCATTGCTGGCCAACGGCGGCAAGCCTATCGGCGATTTGACGGGTGCGCTGCAGCCGTAAGATAAAGTAATCCGGAAAGAATAAAGCCCGCGCTCATTTCATGAGCGCGGGCTTTTTTTATGAACTCATTTCATAAATAGTCCATTCGTGCTTATGCCTATTTATGAAATGAGTTCATGTATCGGCAGAATCAGGCAATCCTCTTACAGCATTGATCTACCGCTTTCATACCTGTCCGTCTTAGCATGAATCAACCCCAAGCACCTTCCGATTCATCAACACGGAGCACCTCATGAAAACGATCGATCACATCTACATCAACGGCCAATTCGTTCGCCCGCACGGCACAGAAATCCTGGAACTCATCAATCCCAGCAACGGGATCGCGAGCGCACAAGTAAGCCTCGGCGATGAAACAGACGCGCAGACTGCGATCGCAGCGGCCAAAGCCGCTTACCCGGCCTTTTCGCAAACCACGAAAGAGCAGCGCATAATTTATATGCAGCAGCTGCATGACGCTGTGCTGGCGCGATCCGACGAACTGATCGCGACCATGACAGAGGAATATGGCGGGCCGCTGCATACGTGCAAGGGGACCGTGCAACGCGCCGCAAACAGTTTTTTGCGCACCGCCGAACTGCTGAAAAAATTCGAATTCGTCAGATACGTCGGCGCTGCAAAAGTCATCCTGGAGCCGCACGGCGTGGTTGGCCTCATCACGCCGTGGAACGCCAATTACAGTTTCATCTGCGGCAAGCTGGCCACCGCGCTTGCCGCCGGCAGCACTGCGGTCATCAAACCCAGCGAACTGAGCGCCGCGCAAACGCAACTGCTCACCGAATGCCTGCATGCCGCCGGCTTGCCTGCCGGCGTGTTCAATATCGTCAACGGACGGGGCGCCACGGTAGGCGCCGAAATCACGCGCCATCCGGACATCGCAAAAATCTCCTTCACCGGTTCTACCGTAGTTGGAAAAACCATCGCCCGCGGTGCAGTCGATACCATGAAGCGCGTAACGCTTGAACTGGGCGGAAAATCGCCGAACGTGATTCTGGACGACGCCGATTTTGAAAAGGCGATCCCGCTTGCGCTGAGCACCGCCATCATGAATAACGGCCAGGCTTGTCTGGCAGGCACACGGCTGCTTGTGCCTGAGCACCGGCTCGACGAAGTCAAGCGTCTGATCCAAAAAGCCGCTGCCGCCGTCAAGGTCGGCGATCCGCGCGACAGCGCTACCTCGATCGGGCCACTGGTTACCCGCAAACAATACGACCGCGTGCAACGCTATATCCGCCTGGGTATCGAAGAAGGCGCGGAACTTCTGATCGGCGGCGAGGGCCATCCGGCCGGCCTGGAGCACGGCAATTTCGCAAAACTGACGGTGTTCGCCAATGTCACCAATGATATGACCATTGCGAAAGAAGAAATCTTCGGGCCGGTGCTTTCGATTCTTAGCTACAAAACAGAAGCGGAAGCCATCGAGATTGCCAACGATACGATCTATGGCTTGCATGCCTATGTCAGCTCTTCCGACAGTCGCAGAGCAAATCGCGTAGCATCTCAAATCGTGGCGGGGCGCGTCTTCATCAACGGCTTGTATGACGAGCCCGAAGCGCCGTTCGGCGGTTTCAAGCAGTCCGGCATCGGCCGTGAATTCGGCGCTTACGGACTCGAAGCTTACCTCGAGCCGAAAGCCGTGCTGGGTTATGGCGAAGCATCTTGAATGAGAGAATCGATTCTGTGAATACCTCCGATACGCTGATTTCGTTGCGGGACGAAGCGCTGCGGCTGTTCCGTGGCGTACCGGACCATCAATTGGATCTCGCAACGGCAATGCCCTACCTCTCGTTCATTCGCCGGACCCAAGTGACCGAATTGAATAAAGGCATGCTCGAACCTTCGCTCTGCCTGGTTCTGCAGGGGAAGAAAAAGGTACTCATCGGCCAAAAGATCATCCACTACGGGGTCGGCAATTATGTCCTCGCAGCGGTCGACATGCCGATTTCCGGACAGATAATGGAAGCCTCGCCGACCACCCCTTATCTGGGACTCAAAATCGCTCTCGATCCAAAAGAGATCACCGCGCTGATTATTGAAACGGGCATGGCGCCGCCGAAAACGCAGCTATCCAGTCCCGCCGCTTATGTGGATGAATCGGATGCGGATTTGCAGGATGCCTTGCTGCGCCTGGTGCGGCTGTTAAAAAAACCCAGCGACATTACCGTGCTTTCCAGCCTGATCAAACAGGAAATTTTTTATCGCCTTCTCACCGCGAAAGAAGGCGGTGCTCTATATCGAACGCTGCTTTCTTCGTATCGTGAAAAAGGTATCAACGCCGCCATCCATTGGATCAAGGATAACTACGCCCAACCGATGGAAATCGAACAACTGGCGCAGCGCGTCAGCATGAGTGTTTCGAATTTGCACCATCGCTTCAAAGCAATCACCACCATGAGCCCGCTGCAGTATCAAAAACAGACCCGCCTGCTGGAAGCGCGCAAATTTCTTCTCGCCGGCAACGTCGAAGCCGCCACCGCGGCATTCAAGGTCGGCTACGAAAGCCCGTCGCAATTCAGCCGTGAATACCGTAGGTTATTCGGCGCATCGCCGCTGCAGGATATGGAGTATTTGAAGCATTGCCAACTGGATCAATAACGACAGCTCGGACTATTTCCGGGCCATCGCTTTTATTTGCATCAATTAAGGCAACGCTGATTAAGCGCCATGGGCGGCGCCGGGGCGGATCAGGGC
>JAQGNR010000044.1 GCA_028291765.1 Herbaspirillum sp. | reverse complement strand
GCCGGTGGGTCGCTACTCTTTTCAGTACTTGCCTACACCCCGATGCTGGCGCGCGCTGCCCAGATTGTCGCCGTGCGCGTCTGGCCCGCTGAAGATTACACTCGCGTCACGCTGGAAAACGACACCGATCTGAAAGTCAGCCATTTCACCGTCAAGGATCCGGAACGGCTGGTGGTCGATATCGAAGGCATCGATCTGAACGGCACGCTCAAAGATCTGGTCGCAAAAATTCAACCCAACGATCCGTACATCAAGCAAGTCCGCGTCGGCCAGAATCGGCCGCATGTGGTGCGGCTGGTGTTCGATCTGAAAGAACCGATCAATCCGCAAGTGTTCACGCTGGCCCCTGCCGGCAATTATAAATACCGCCTGATTTTCGATCTCTATCCGGTTAACCCGGTCGATCCGCTTGCCGCGCTGATCCAAAAAGGCGACTGGTTCAAGGAACTGCCGGACGACAAACAAGCAACGATACCCGGCAGTAAGCCGGACGATAAACTGCCTGCCCCCAATACCGATGCCGATAGCGCGCTCGCCAAGGCCGATCCCAAAGCCGACGCTAAAGCCGACGCTAAAAACAGCAAGGCGCAGCAGCTCACGCGCATGATCACCATTGCGCTCGATCCCGGCCACGGCGGCGAAGACCCGGGCGCCATCGGCAGCAGCGGCAGCTATGAAAAACATGTCGTGCTGTCGATCGCCAAGCGCCTCAAGAAAAAGATCGAAGACCAACCGAATATGCGGGTCATGCTGACACGCGACGACGATTTCTTTGTGCCGCTGGGCGTGCGCGTGCAGAAGGCCAGAAAAGTGCAGGCCGATCTGTTTGTCTCGATCCATGCGGATGCATTCGTGCGGCCCAGCGCCAGCGGCTCATCGGTCTTTGCGCTGTCGGAAAAAGGCGCCAGCTCAGCTGCGGCGCGCTGGATGGCCAATAAGGAAAACTCGGCCGATCTGATCGGCGGCGTCAACATCAAAACCCACGACCAGCAATTGGCCAGCGTGCTGCTCGATCTATCGACCACCGCCCAGATCAACGACAGCCTGCGCCTCGGCTCCACAGTACTCAATGAAATCAGCGGCATCAACCGCCTGCACAAGGGTGAAGTCGAGCAAGCCGGCTTTGCCGTATTGAAAGCGCCCGATATCCCGAGCATCCTGATCGAAACCGCGTTTATTTCAAATCCGGAAGAAGAAGCCCGTTTGAACGACGATGCCTATCAGGAAAAAATGGCAACCGCGATCATGAGCGGCATCCGCAAATACTTTGCCAAAAATCCGCCGTTGTCGAAAAACCGGCTGACCTAAGTAAAAATCCCCGTGCGCATAATGCGCAACGGGGATTTTCAGATCTTAGAAGCACTTGTCCGCAAGCGCATCAAACGCCGCCGGCATTGCGCTTACTTCTTCTCTTGCGCGCCATTTTCCAGAATTGCCAAAGCGCCGCCACAATAATCGGCAGCAACGCGCCGGCCACGCCGATCAAAACGATCACATTAAGATGATGCCGGATCATGTGGATATGGCCGAAAAAATAACCGCCAACCACCAGCACAATCACCCATGCCAATGCGCCGATAATATTGAACAGCTGGAAACGGGAAAATGTCATTTTGGACACGCCGGCCACGAACGGCGCGAAGGTCCGCACAATCGGCACAAAGCGCGACAGCACCATGGTCTTGCCGCCATGATGCTCATAGAAAGCATGCGTTTTATTGAGCGCCTTGCGATCGATCCAGCGCTCCAGCCATGTGTAGTGCGCGGCCAGCACCTTGTCGCCGATAGCGCTGCCGATCCAGTAATTGACCGTATTGCCAAGGACGGCTGCAGCCACCAGCAAACTCATCAGCTCCCAGATATTCAACGCGCCGCCGGCACAAAAAGCGCCGGCAATGAACAACAATGTATCGCCGGGCAAAAACGGAAAAACCACCAATCCTGTTTCGCAAAAAACGATCATAAACAGCACTGCATAAATCATCGCGCCGTACTGCTGTATCAAAACGCCCAGAAACTTATCGATATGCAACATCAGTTCCAGAAACTGCACCAAATCCATATCGCCTCTAATTCCTGTGAACCAGCATGAACTATTAGAACCCATATCAGCCGCAATTTCCTCATCGTTCGCGGCGACGCGCAGAGATAATACAACAAAGAACTTGCTCCCCGGATGACTATTAAACGAAGCAAGTTCTTAGGTCACTAACGCTATAATCGCAAAATGAATGCTGCAAACCCTGTTACCCCCCCATTTCCGACGATTCAGGCGCTGCCGGACCAGTTGATTTCCCAGATCGCTGCCGGCGAGGTGGTCGAACGCCCCTCTGCGGTGGTCAAGGAATTGCTGGAAAACGCGCTGGACGCCGGCGCCAGCCAAATTACTGTCCGACTGGAGCAAGGCGGCGTCAAACGCATTGCCGTCACCGACAATGGCCGCGGCATCGCCTGCGAACAATTGCCGCTGGCGCTGGCGCGCCACGCCACCTCCAAAATCACCTCCCTGCACGACCTGGAAAATGTCGCCACCCTGGGCTTCCGCGGCGAAGCGCTGGCCTCGATTGCATCGGTGGCGCAACTGACGCTGACCACCCGCACGGCCGAGGCGGCACATGCCTGGGAGATCGGCGGCGGCCTGCACGGCGCGGCGACGCCGGCCTCCGGCGCCCCCGGCACGACGGTGGACGTGCAAGACCTGTATTTCAATACACCGGCCCGCCGCAAATTTTTAAAATCCGAACAAACCGAATACGGCCATTGCGCGGAAGTCGTCAGGCGCATTGCGCTGGCGCGTCCCGACGTCACGTTTTCGCTGACGCATAACGGCAAGACAATCGACCACTGGAATATCGGCGCGCTCGACAAGCGTTGCGCGCACATTCTCGGCGATGACTTTGCGGCCGCGCGGCTGGCGCTGGAAGAAACTGCCGGGCCGTTGCGCATTTATGGTTTTGCCGGTCTGCCGACGGCATCCAAGGCGCGGGCCGACGGACAATTTTTCTACGTCAACGGCCGCTTTGTGCGCGATAAGCTGCTCATGCATGCAGTGCGGGCCGCCTATCAGGACGTACTGCATGGCGACCGTTATCCATCCTATGTATTGATGCTGGAACTGGACCCGGCGCTAGTCGACGTCAACGTCCATCCCTCCAAGATCGAAGTCCGTTTCCGCGATAGCCGCGCGGTGCATCAGTTTATTTTCCACGCAGTCAGCCGCGCCTTGTCGCAAACCTCAGCCACTGCGCATGGCGCCACGCCGGCGCCGATCGCATCAAGCGGCGGCACGCTGGCATGGCGGCAAGAACCGCAGCAAGGCACTTTCGGCACGCAATTTTCGAATCAATACCCAAGACCATTCAACCAGCAGCCCGGCGTCAGCCAAAGCCTGGCCGCCTATGGCGCACTGTTTCAGAACGCGCCTGCCGAATCGTCAGCACCGGATGTTGCTGCCGCTCAGTCCTGGGCCAATCCAAATGCGTTGACGCCCTTCGCCGGCATCAACCAGCCATTGCCAAACGACGAATTCCCGCTCGGTTTCGCGCTGGCGCAATTGCACGGCGTCTTCGTGCTGGCGCAGAACGCCAAAGGCCTGGTCGTCGTCGACATGCATGCGGCGCACGAACGCATCCTGTATGAACAACTGAAAAACGCGCTCGATGGCGATGCCATGTATGTACAGGCGCTGCTGATCCCGGTCACTTTTTTTGCCGATGGCGTTGAAGTCGGCACGGCTGAAGAACATCAGGAAACGCTGAGCGCGCTGGGTTTCGACATCGCCGTCATGTCGCCGACCACGCTGGCCGTGCGCGCTGTTCCTGCGTTGTTGAAAAATGCGGATGCCCAAACGCTGGCGCGCGACGTACTGCGCGACGTGCGCGAATTCGGCGGCTCCCGTGTACTGTTGGAGCGCCGCAACGAACTGCTCGGCACCCTCGCCTGCCACACCGCCGTGCGCGCCAACCGCACTCTCAGCGTGACCGAAATGAACGCCCTGCTACGCCAAATGGAAGCCACCGAACGCGCCGACCAATGCAATCATGGCCGGCCAACCTGGAGCCAACTGGCGCTATCCGATCTGGACAAGCTATTCATGCGCGGCCAATAAAATTCATCGCATGCCAACTTCCACCACAGCACCGCTGGCCGTCGCCATCATGGGCCCGACTGCATCGGGAAAAACGGCGGCTGCGCTAGAAATCGCGCGCCACATCCCATGCGAAATCATCTCTGTCGATTCGGCGCTGGTCTATCGCGGCATGGACATCGGCACCGCCAAACCCAGCGCCGCCGAACGCGCAATTGCCCCGCACCATCTGATCGACATCATCGAACCGACCGAAGCCTATAGCGCGATGCAATTTCGGGCTGATGCGCTGCGGCTGATTGCCGATATCGGCGGGCGCGGCAAATTGCCTTTGCTGGTCGGCGGCACGATGCTGTATTTCAAAGTCTTGCGCGACGGCATGGATACGCTGCCGGTAGCCGACCCAGCGGTGCGCGCCCGGCTTGACGCTGAAGCTGCCGAGACCGGCGTGCCGGCGCAACATGCGCGGCTGGCATTATTGGACCCGATCACGGCTGCGCGGCTCAAGCCAAAGGATAGCCAGCGCATTCAACGCGCGCTGGAAATCATCGAACTCACGGGGCAGCCCATGTCGTCGTTGCTGACCGGCGACAGCGCCGGCGAACCGGCGCCCTACACCTTATTGCCGCTGGCGCTGGAACCGTCCGATCGCAGCGTTTTGCATGAACGGATTGCGCAGCGCTTCGACCAGATGCTCGAGGAAGACGCGTTACTGAAGGAAGTTGCTGCGCTGCGCGCTCGGGGCGATCTGAATCCGGGGCTGCCGTCGATGCGTTGCGTGGGCTATCGGCAGGCTTGGGAATATCTGGATGGTGTGGTCGATCGTGCTGTCCTGCGCGAAAAGGGGATTGCTGCGACGAGACAGTTGGCCAAGCGGCAACTGACCTGGCTGCGCGGTATGGATGAGCGGCTGGTGATCGATTGCCTGGCCCCAGATGCCACGCAGCAGGCGCTGGCGCAGGTACGCATTGCCCTGCGGGATCATCCCACAGGCTGACGCTGCGCAGCGCAAATTGGCTTGACAGCCCCGGCAACAGGCAGCATAATTGCCGGCTTGCTTTTGGTGATATAGCTCAGTTGGTTAGAGCACAGCACTCATAATGCTGGGGTCGGTGGTTCAAATCCACCTATCACCACCACGAACACGTTTTAAGACGTACAAGAACCCGCTTCTAGCCTAGTGCTGATGCGGGTTTTTTGTTCATTAACGGTTTTTAGCGTTCATTTGCATCCAAACATTTTGCATCCAACACCTTCGAGGCCGTAGCACGCGAGTGCCACACAAACAAGCTGGACTCCTGGCAGGAGCGCACGGCCACAAATGTTTTGCATCGGCGAGAAAAGGACGTTTTCCCATTGATCGGCAAGCAGCCGATAGCAGATATCAAAGCGCCGGCTATTCTCGACGTGTTGCGCCAAATCGAAAAGCGCGGCGCAGTAGACATGGCAAAGCGACAGGGGCAGGTCTGCGGTCAGATATTCCGTTATGCGATGAAATACAACCGATCAAAATTGTCGTTAGTTAAAATATGATCTTTGAAAATACAGCGGGTCCGACATTAACGGATTGCACTTTCCGGGGTATTCACCTTGTGCATGTTCGCGTGTCGTCATACGCGGTATCAGGTAACTTACAATCGAATCAATCACTATCAGCGCAAGCGATATAACAAGTGACGCACACGCGATAACATGCTCACTAACACACACCATAAAAAAAGAAAACGCAGAGAACCAGACAGCAAAACCAATTAGAAAAAAGCGTATTGTTAGCATTTATTTACCCTTTTTATTATTATTTTACTGGCTTGAATAATACACCACGCATTGCGTGGGTGTAATCGCAATCACCCAATTTGGACACATCGCGGGACAACCGACGATTGCAATTTCCACCTGTTATGGCGACGGCGACAGTTTTATAATTCAATAAGCAGGACAACGAGACAAGGGCAAACCCTTCTCTCGTTGTTTTGTCGAAAATATTCCACGTAATCAATGGCCTAGCTCAGTTCGAGCTAGGCCATTTGTTTTTCTACTCTAGACAACGGATTTGTGTATAGAAAAAGGTGGCGTTGCAGCAAAATTGCAGCAACACTGCTCCGGGAGTTACAGCACATTTGCAGCACCACCTCGCGCTATCTGAATCGTGAGCCATGAGCCATGTTTCCATACCTCGTTTAGCGGATTAGCGCTTCGCGCACCGCCTCCAGTATTTCGTCGGCGAGCGGATCGCCCTTTACCGCGCGTGCAAGGGTGATTGCCCCCAGCATTGTCGCGATGGTTTGCAAGGCGCGCTTACGTCGCATTTTTGCAGCAAGACTAACCGGCATCATTCGCTCAACGGCACCGGCCATGCCTTTTAATCCCGCGATATAGGCTTTGCGAAGCAATCCATCTGGCGTATCTCTGGCTGAATCCGCTGCCAGTGCGGCACCCGGGCATCCGATAGCCGGATTATCCCGATGGGACGCGGAGAGATATTTGGCAAGCACGCCCTCACGGACGCTGCTCACTTCCACGCCGGTGGCATCCAGCAATGCATTCCATCCCGCGGTCGCATTGCTGAAAGCATAGGCGCTAGCTTCTGCCGCCAATTCTTCCTTGGAGCCAAAATGGCTGTAGAACGCACCGTGCGTTAGCCCCGCAGTGCTCATGATCTCCGCGATACCGCCCCGATCCACGCCCAGTTCTCGAAATAGACGCGAGGCGCCGGCGACAACATTTTCGCGCTTCAAGTCAGCTTTTTCTCTGGATGAACGTCCCATTTAATAATCTCCAAATTAACTTGACTTACATTATAACAAACATGAAAATACATGTCCGTAATAATGTAATTAAACGATGAAATTGCCAGAGTCAAGGCTAATCGGAAGCTTTTAATTCGATCTAATACCAAACCACACTGGAGAACCCATGAAAAAATCTTTCCTTGCGGCAGCTATCCTAATTACTGCTTTCTCATGGCAACAAGCCGCTCTTGCCACGGATACCACGCCCGCGGCAAGCACCCAAACACCATTAAGCGCGAATGCTTTAGAGGAGGTCGCCGGACTTTCCAAACAACTCCTGACCTTAGCGAACAAGCATGACGTTCAGGGTATCAAGCAGATGTTCTGGAATTCGCCGTCCGCATTGATCGTGGCGAAAAGCGTGGATCCGGCCGAAGGTAGTTGGGCAGGATTTTGGGGGATTGATGCCGTGACAAAGAAAATTCAAGACATCGCAGATGGCGGCCCGGTCCAGCTTTATCCTGATTACTCAAAATTGAAGGCTGTCGGGATTACGTCGGAAGTGGCGGAAATATATATACCGATGAATATCGCCGTGTCCTATGGTGGTCAAAATCCGGCGCCGCGACCATTCCTGATGATTCTCGAATGGGTCAAGGTATCCAGCGATTGGAAGATTGCTTCTGAAATTATTCTTCCGGTGCCGCCGGCGACTACGGCGGTCCATCCGAGCTAATAGCTTTGCGTTGCGGCTTGCACTAAATTCCTCGCACCATGGACCCGATGCGACTGCGATAGGTACGGCGCATCGTCACCAGGGCGCATCCATCCCACCCAGCACATGAATAATGTCTCCGACCCGGCGCCTGGATACATGAATCCCCTTAACAACAATGCTGCACTGCGGCCATTGCCGCTGAATCAACTTCTTTTTCAACATCTGTTCGCCAGCGCGGATTTCGCGCAGTGAGGTGACGAGGGTATCGCGCCAAAACGCTTCATAAGTTCGCATGATTTGCTTCTCCACAATGAATTTTGGTTTTCAAATCCAGCCATCGAGCGTCAATGCAACAGTTAGTGGCTGCGTATTAAGCGATCAAATTAACTTGACCTCATACCAAATATCGCAAAGAGCATGCCAGTACGTGGGAAGGCGTGAAAAAAGCCATTTCCCCCTATGAAATGCAGTAAAAAAACCAGCCGGTTAGAGAAAGGCCGACGCCTGTTCGAACGCCTGTTCTTCGGACGGTCACGTTGAATACGACCGGAAATCGAACGGCCAATCTCATGAAATATTCTGAACGATGCAGGCTTAATGATTGGCACGATTAATGCATCTCTGATAAGTAAGAAGCGCTAACAATCCATGCAAGCAAGGCTTGCGAGCACCAAGGCAAATGAGGCACACCATGACACACCTTCTCCAACATGGGCATTCGGAGGAGCCGAATACGAACACTGAAGCCGCGCCGATTTCGTGGAATTTCGCTGAGGATATTGAGCCACAACCGGGCACGCATCTCGTCACGCCGCGCCATGGTTATCACCACCATGGCATTTATGTGGGTGAGGGGCAGGTAATGCATTACGGCGGGCTGTGCAGGTCTCTGCATCGCGGCCCAGTGGAGGAAGTCAGCATCGCACGCTTCGCTGCAGGCCGTACGATTCGGATCAAACCAAGCCCGTTGCCGAAGTACGCCGGCCAGGAAGCAGTCCGGCGGGCTCGCTCCCGATTGGGCGAAAATCGGTATCGGCTCCTGACCAACAACTGCGAGCACTTCTGCACCTGGTGCGTATATGGGGAAAGTTACAGCGAACAGGTCGAAGAGTGCCGGGCATTCCCTCGCGTGGCGCTGCTTGCAACGCTCAGTTTCTTCAGGGAATCTTTCAAAGCGGGATCGAAAGCCATGCACGCTTGGCTGGATAACCCCGCCCCGCTTCAAAGGCTGGCGTAATCGTGCGTCAAAAATCTACTTCATGTCGGTTAATGCGACAAAACCAAAGTACGATTACCCCCCGAAGGCTGCGTGCGACACCAACCATTCCACCGCCTCCTACACGTCTTTGGCCCAGATCCATTTCGCAGCAGGATGGGCTTTAAGCACCTCGCGCACACGCTTGAGTTTTTCGATCGCATCCGGCCCGCGGCGGATACCCACACCTACCATCAGAATTTCGATCAGCGCCAGATGCGCAAAATAAGATTCCGTCCCGACGCGCACCACGGCGTCCTCGGGAATCGATATCGTCAGCGGAATGGTGCAGTGCCTGGCCAGCGGTGAATCGGGCTGCGTCATCCCGATGACCGTCGCACCCTGCTCGCGCGCGAGGTCGACCGCTTCCAGGAGCGTCGGCATCTGGCCCACGTGGGATATGGCAAGCACCACGTCATCAGAGCCCAGCGAGGCGGCCGATATGAGCTGCATATGCGCGTCGAAATAAGAATTTGAAATAAGTCCGAGCCGGAAAAAACGCCCTTGTGCATCGTTTGCCAGAGACGTTGATGTGCTGCCTACGCTGTAGCAATCCACGCGGCGCGCGGCGGCGATTTTCTCTATCGCGGACTCTATCATTGCAGCGTCGATCTGTTTTTCCAGATTCGTCATGAAGGCAGCGGCGCTGAACAGAATCTTGTGGATCATCTCGCCGACGCTGTCGGTGCTGCTCACTACGCGATGTAAATAAGGCGTGCCGACAGCCAGGCTCTGCGCAAGTTGCAATTTGAAATCGGTCAGGCCGCTGAAGCCCAGTGTGCGGCAAAGACGCACGATGGTCGGCGCACTGACTTGCGCCCGCAGCGCCAAATCATCGACGCTGGCGCGCACTGCCCACTCCGCGTTGTCGAGGAATACCTGGGCCGCCTTGCGGCTGGCAGTGGGCAAGGCATCCATTTCGGCCTGCAGGCGCTCCAGCGGATTTGTGATGCCAGGAACAAACTGACCATTCTCCATTACAGCAGCGCCCCACGCGCCGCAATCGGCCAGAGCGCTTCGACCTTTTCTCCGCGCACGCATACCAGCTTGTCATAGAGATTGACAGTCGGATCGCAATGACCCGGCACCAGCATCAGTTTCTCGCCCAGCGCGAGCGCGGCGGCATTCGGTGTTTCGATCACGCCATGCTCGTCGGCGGCCTTCACGTAACGCAA
>JAQGNR010000042.1 GCA_028291765.1 Herbaspirillum sp. | reverse complement strand
AAAAATCACATGGTGGTGATGCCGGACGCCGATCTGGAGCAGGCAGCCGATGCCTTGATCGGTGCGGCCTACGGTTCGGCCGGCGAGCGTTGCATGGCAATTTCGGTGGCGGTACTGGTTGGCGATGCCGCCGATCGCTTGCTGCCGATGCTCGCCGAACGCGCCAGAACACTGAAGATCAAAAATGGTTTTGAAGCCGACGCCGAAATGGGGCCCATCGTCACCGGCGCTGCACTCAAGCGCATACACGATTACATCGATGCCGGAATCGAAGACGGCGCGCAATTACTGGTCGACGGCCGTACTTTCAAAGCCACCGATGCCGGCCCGGGTTGCGAAAACGGCTTCTGGACTGGCGGCACATTATTCGATCGCGTCACCCCGGCCATGCGCATCTATCAAGAAGAAATATTCGGCCCGGTACTGAGCTGCGTGCGGGTGGCCGATCTGGGTCAGGCGATCGATCTGATCAACGCCCACGAATTGGGCAATGGCGTGAGCTGCTTCACGCGCGACGGCCACGTCGCCCGTGAATTCGGCCGCCGCATTCAGGTTGGCATGGTCGGCATCAATGTACCGATTCCGGTACCGATGGCATGGCAGGGTTTCGGCGGCTGGAAGAAGAGCCTGTTCGGCGACACCCATGCCTACGGCGAAGAAGGCCTGCGTTTCTACACCAAGCAGAAATCCATCATGCAGCGATGGCCGGAAAGCATCACCAAAGGCGCCGAATTCACGATGCCGACCGCAAAGTAGAAAGCATGTCAGCACATCAAATCAACAACCTGGAGCACCGATTTGCCCATCCAGCCAAGCGCGCCTATTTCACCGACACCGTCATCCGCATCTGTAGCAGCCCGATCCGTATCGAACGCAACGAACACCCCGCTCGATACGAGAATCACCATTTCCGCCGACGATCCCAATGACCAGATCGCCATCGACATACCGCCCGAGATCCTCGCAGCCGACACCGCGCCATCGATCAAAGGACTATTGACCGCAATACGCACCCAAGGATTCACGCAGGCGATCAACGAACTGATCGCGCCTTATATGACGCCAGGATCGCCGGGCAAGCTGGCCATCGATAAAACCGGCTTGTTCAATGTCTCTCAACTTGCCATGGAAATACCGTCTGATATCTGGGGCATCTCGGGAAAATACGGGGCCCAGATAAATATCGTCAAACCCGATATGTATCCGCTCGATAGCAATTATTACCTCCAGATTTTTCCGATCCACAATGAACTCGGGTTCAACCTGCCGCAAGTCCTGAGTGCGTGCTTACCCGATGGCTTATTGCCCGAGTGGTGCGGGCTCAGTGCGCAAGCCATATGTAATCACGGCGTCGAGATTCCACTCGTCCATCATGACCATGGCTGGAGAATGGGCCGCAACGCCAAATATCTGGAAGAATGGGTGTTTCGCCCTCTTGAACTGGACCTGAAATATCTGGGTCTGACGCAGACTCTGAGTCCGGTGCAGGCGACAGTCGGTTTAGAATTTGGGACGCACGTCAAATGGGATCTGCATAATCCGTACTGCCGATATGCAATTCTATCGAACGCCGTCACCAACGTGATCGGCATGGGGGCTGGCCTGGGGGTCAGCGCCCTTACTGGCGGAAACGCCATGTTGTGGGCGCATGGCGGCGCCATGATCGGCCAGCTTACCGGCCACGGCTTGCAGTACTGGAGCAATGATCTATGTCCGGACGAAATAGTAACGTGGGCTGGCGCCACCCTGGGGTCCTTCGACATCAATAAGCCTTTTGAAGATGTCGGTCGCGTCACCAATTATGCCCGTATCTGGGGCCACGTCTATAACGACGGCTGGCGGCCGAACGATCTGAAAGAACAGGCAGAAAAAGCAGTTGCCCCCATCATCGCCAACGCCCGCCGCAACCACGCCATCGACCTCGCGGAACGGGGCGGCGATGATGCGGCAGAGCCACGTGCCGTGGTGAGCCCATCCACCATTAGCGCCCGGTTCGCATCGCATCATTTGTAATCCTTTCCTTCAACCGCCCCTGAATTTTTTTCATTACGCTATTTCAATACTTTACTTGCCCGTAAGCATTGCAATAATGTATTCTCGATTTTCGTCGCACTAAAAATGCGGTTCAGTATTAACGCGACGAAAAAACGCAACAATAAATAATATGAATGTTAATAATAGTTAAGGGGATAGCGCTTCAGTCAGCACGTCAATCTTTGCATACTCGTTACAGTAGCCAGTGATTCTTACGTTCATTATTACGAACATCAATCCGGTGCGCAGCATCGGCCAGATCGCAGCCAAAACGGAAATTTTTCATGCTCAGAAAGATCAAAGCCAACATCCCATCCGGCTCTGCGGCTATCGCATTGATCGGACTACTTTTAAGCGCCAGCATCTGGGGCTATGCGATAAGCCATGTGCGGGACGAAGCCGCCGCAGCGGTAAGAGCCGAGATTGCAAAAAATGAGAATCTGGCGCTGGCGCTGGAAGAACAGACCATCCGCATCATCAAAAATATCGATCAGCTCCTGCTGATTATTAAAGATCAAGTTCAGCAAAATGGCCGCAGCGCCAGTATCGACCGCCTGATAGCCGGCAACATCATCGACACCCAAATATACACATTTGCCGACGTCGCCAATGCCACCGGCGATGTAGTCGCCTCAACCCAGACTATCCCGCCTTACAATCTCCGCGATGCCGATTATTTTCAGGAGCACATGCACAACCCAGGCAACCATCTGGCCATCAGCAAACCGCGCGTCGGCCGCTTCTCCGGCAGCCGGATCATCCTGTTCACGCGCCGCATCGACAAACCCGACGGCGCATTTAACGGTGTCGTCATCATCGGTATCGATCCGCGTGTCTTCACTGATTTGTACGAAAAGCCCCACCTCAGTCCAAGCGCTGTCATTTCGCTGCTCATCAACGACGGCGCCATCCTGGCGCGCCGCATCGGGATATACAGCAAGGCCGAAACAGAAATCGGCAGTGCGGATCTGAGGGTGCAAATCCACAATGCGCCGGGTAGCGGTTTCAGCACTAAAACAACATTCGCCGGCGCCAGCAGATTTGTCAGCGGCCGCGTACTGGCCGACTATAATCTGGCCGTTATTATCGGCACGGTCGAAGCGGAAGTGCTGGCTCGCGCACGCCAGCAGGGGCGCGATCTGTATTTGGAAGCAGCGCTGGAAACTGTATTCGTCTGGTTATTTTGCGGCATTCTGGCCGCCATTCTGATGCGCCAACGCCGCTCCGAAATGCACATTCGCAATCAGGCTGCGCTGCTCGATAAAGCGCGCGATGCCATCATCGTGCGCACGCTGGCGCACAAAATCGTTTACTGGAATAAAGGCGCCGAACGGCTGTACGGCTGGTCGGCCGAAGAAGCCATCGGCCAGGAAATTTCGG
>JAQGNR010000041.1 GCA_028291765.1 Herbaspirillum sp. | reverse complement strand
TTACCTCACTGCGCACAAACATCCGCCGCAGCCCGCAACACAGTCCGCCTTGCCCTTGATTTCGCAACAGCGCCGAAATTTACTCGGCCATCTTCCGCAGCAAATGCATCAGGGCCAGGCGTTCGGCAGGATTCAGATTGCCGAAGGTACTCTCGGTAATCTGGTGCGCAAAAGGGATGGTCGCGCTTACCAGGCGCGTGCCGGCCGGTGTCAGCGCTACCATCAATTTTCGCTTATCTTCTGCATCGTGCGTGACGGTAATCAATGCGCGCGCTTTCAGGCGTTCGACAATTCCCCGCACCGTTGCCTGATCGATCGCCGTCGCCTTGACGATCTCGCTGAGAGAACAGGGCGCGCATTCCTGAATGGCGCACATCGCCACGAACTGCGCCGCCGTGAGCTGGGAATCGGGAATATTTTGCTGAAAAATGGCGACGTGCCGTTGATAAACCCGGCGCAGCAAATGGCCTACCTGTTCAGAAAAAACATATTTGGATGAGGTGTGGTTATCGGACACGGGTAGGTATTCCTGACTTCGGATGCAATGGAAATGATTAAGGGGAATTCGGCTTGAACACTACGCTATATGGCAAATCGCCTGATTTTGCTGGGACTCATAATACCTTAAAGATTCGCGGCTCAGAACCCCCGTAACCTAGCACGATTCATGCCTTCTATTTATTAGCGCAATGTAGCACATATGTTTGTTGACATTGAGTGTGTACATTATATAATCCATAAAAATCGCAGCGCCAAGAAAAAATAATTTGTGGGACAAATTCAAAGAATTTCCAAGATTTAAGCATCATATATGCAAGCAAAAATAAGGTATTTTATTTTTTATTAGCAGGGCTCCGTTTTCTGACAAACCTTACTAAGGCAATAAAAAATAAAATGTGTACATTGAATTGTTTGATTTATTAACGTTATGCAAAATACCGGTGCAGCGCAACTATTCAGCAGAATTCCAGGGGCAAATTTGAGGGCGATACGCACTGTATCAGTGCGAGTACATGGTTTTGCCTTTTTATGGAGCGTGTACGCTATTAATTTGTGCCTTGGAATTTTGTATGAAAGTTAATTTCAGCTTAGGTTTGTTCTCTGTTTAATCTATAAAAATCAGATAGTTAAAATAATTTAGTGTTTGTGAATTAGAAGCGTAGGCAGGTGGCCCGTATTTTGCTAATTAGACAAATGAATGATGTGTACATCATTTTAATTTGTCGAAATCAGGACTTATAAACGATATGCACCTTGATTGCTTTTTGATGCCCCTAAACGCCCCTAACTGGAGAGTTTCACCATGACATTACGCTTGCGGAAAATACGGTCTCTCGTCAACTGCCTCATGTTATTTCCCGTCATTGCCGCGTTCTCGCCGAGCGGCGCGCGCGCCGAAGAAATTTCGGTTACCCAGTATGGGCAAAGCCTGTACGGCCTGCCTTATGCAGTGGCGTTGGAAAAGGGATTGTTCAAGAAAGCCGGCATTGATATTACCGGTATTTTGAGTTCGGGCGGCGGCGGTACTACCGTGCGTAATATTCTGGCCAGCCCGACACCCTATGGTGAAGTGGCCGTTTCCGCAGCGCTGGCAGCGCAGCGCCAGGGCCTGGACGTGGTGATTGTCAACGTCGGTACGCGTAGCGTGGCGGAATCGTCGGTGGTGACAATGCCGAATTCGGGCATCAAGACGGTGGCGGATCTGGTCGGCAAGAAAGTCGCCATCACCTCGCCCAAGGGCGTTTCCGAAATGTTGTTGATGATGGTGCTGGAGGCAAAAGGCATCGATCCGAACAAGGTAACGCGGGTGGCGTCGGGCGGTTACGTCAATAGCCTGACCATGCTGGAGCAGGGCGCGGTATCGGCGGCGGCCTTGATCGAGCCGCTGTCCATCATTCGCAAGGATAAATACGCCACGGTTTATAAAACCGGCGATGTGCTGAAGCCGATGACCACTTCGGTTGGCATCACAACGCGCAAATTCGCCAAGGAATCGCCGGATAAGCTACGCGCAATCATCGCCGGCCGCCGCGCCGGGGTCGATGCGCTGTATGCCGATCCTGCCGGCGCGGCGAAAATTCTGGAACGCGATTTCAAGCTCACGCCTGCCGTCGCCAAGGAAGCAGTCGACAATATGATCCGCCCGAAGATGTGGAGCGAGGGTAATTTCAACCAGGCCGAACTGGACCGCATGATCGATGGTCTGCGGCTGATCGGTGAAGTCAATGGACCGGTCGATTGGAGCACCTTGATCGACCTCAGCTACCTGCCGGCGGATCTGAAAGGCAAATGATGAACAAGGTTTTCAAGAAGGCAGGATGTGCTTCCGGCTCGGCCGGACAGCCGGATGTCCCTGCACTCGGTAATGTGCACGCCTGTTTAAAGCAGGTTACGCAGTATTTCAACAAGGCCGGCAGCAAGGAAAAATTCCATGCACTCGGGCCGATCGATCTGACCTTGAACAAAGGGGAGTTCTTCTCGGTGGTCGGCCCTTCCGGTTGTGGAAAATCGACCTTGCTGGATGTGCTTGCCGGTCTGGCTGTGCCGAGCTCCGGTTCGGCCGTCTTCGAAGGCAAGCCCGTAAAGGGTGTGCCGGATGGCGTCGGTGTGGTGTTCCAGGAGGACGCGTCGTTTCCCTGGCTGACCGTGCGCGACAACATCGCCTTCGGCCTGCGCTGGTCGGGCTTCGACGGTCCCGAGGTGCAGCGCCGGGTAGATTACGCAATCGGTTTCATGGGATTGAAGGATTTCGCCAAAGCCTATCCGTCGCATTTGTCGGGCGGCATGCGGCAACGGGTCTGTATCGCCCGCACGCTGGTCACCCAGCCGCGCATGATCCTGCTCGATGAGCCATTCGGCGCGCTCGATCAGCAGACTCGTCTGCTGATGGGCGATGAACTGCTGCGGCTATGGCGTGAGACATCGGCTACGGTGTTACTGATCACGCATGCATTGGATGAGGCGGCGATGCTGTCGGATCGGGTCGGCGTGATGTCGGCCCGGCCCGGCCTGTTCATCGATTTTGTGGAAACCGGTTGGGAACGGGAGCGTGACAGCCGCGTGGTCTCGACGCCGCGTTTCGGCGAAATCAACGCCAGACTGTGGGAAAAATTGCGGGTCGAATCGTTGAAGTTGATGGGTGCTGCGCATGCGCACGCGCATTGAAAGGGCATGACGTGAAAGTCGAAAGCTGGTTGCGTCTGGTGGTTGTCGCCGGATTGATTTTGGGGCTGGAATTGTTGTGCCGCGCCGGGACGATCCCGAAGGATGTGATGGTCGCGCCATCGCAGATGTTTGCACACATGTGCGGGATATTGGCAGCGGGCAAATTCAGTGCGGATATCCGTACCTCCCTGATGAATATTCTCGCCGCATCGCTGATCGCCGTTCTACTGGGATTTTTGATCGGGCTGGCGATTCATTCCTGGCCATCGCTCAGAAGCGCGATCGAGCCATTGCTGGCCAGTTATTACGCCGTACCTACGTTCATTTTTTATCCGGTCTTCATCGTCATGTTCGGCGTCGGACCATTGCCGATCATTGTCATCGGCGTCCTGCTGGCGGTGGTCACCATGATTACCTCGACGCTAAGCGGGCTCGACCGGATACCCAACGCCATGCGCAAAAGCGCAAAGGTATTTCGCCTGCCGCGCTGGCGCACGGCATTGTTTATTGAATTGCCCGCCGCATTGCCGTATTTATTTACGGGCGTGAAATTGTCGGTGGCTTACGCGTTTATCGGCGTGATTGCTTCTGAATTCATTTTGTCCGGCACCGGCATCGGTTACGCAATTGCCTTTGCCTATAACAATTTCGAAAGCCAGGACATGTACGCGCTGATGCTGTTCGTGCTGTTGCTGGTGACGCTGATCAATATGGTTTTGAATTTGATCGATCGCCGCTTCCAGGCACGCAGGCAGCGTTGATTCGGCAGCGTTGATTCAGATTACTGTTAAAAGGATGCTGCACATGATTAATTCCATCAAGAAATCGAGCGGTACGCTGCTGCTGCTGATCGCCTTGATCTTGCTATGGCAGATGATGCACATGATCGTCGGCGCCAATGCGTTGACATCGCCTTGGGTGACGCTGGTCAAGCTGGGGAACATGCTGGCTTCGGGCGAACTCAATGTGCATATTCTCGAAACCGGCAAGGCGCTGATTTACGCACTGGTGCTGGCATTGATCGGCGGCATCGCTCTGGGCATTTTGCTGGGCATGCACCGTCTTTCGGGCAACGTCGCCGAACCGATCCTGCTTAACTTGTATTCGATTCCAAAGGTCACGCTCTATCCCCTGATCCTGCTGGTGTTCGGTCTCGGCCTGCCGGCCAAGGTCGCCTTCGGTGTGATGCACGGCCTGATTCCGATCCTGGTTTTCACCATGAACGGCATTCGCCAGATGCGGCCGGTTTATTTGCGCGCCGCCAAAACCATGCATGTGCCGCTGCACCAGACGGTGCTGCATGTGCTGTTGCCGGCGATTTTGCCGGAAGTGATTTCCGGTTTGCGATTGGGCTTTTCCCTGACATTGCTGGGCGTGCTGATCGGTGAGATGTTCGCTTCGCAGCGCGGGCTCGGGTATCTCATCACCAATGCGATGGGCCTTGGCGATATCCAGACCATCATGGCCGTGGCTTTGCTGCTGACGATTTTTGCTGTCTCCTGTAATGCCCTGTTCATGCAATTCGACCGGCGTGCGCACCATAAATAAATCTGACAATAATTTCGTCATTTTCTGCAATCAAACTCTGAAAGGTAAAACACCATGTATGACGTATTCCAAACCGACCGTCTGATCGATCTGTGGCTGTCTGAAGATATCGGCTATTGCGACCTCACGGCACAAGTGATGATTGAAGCGGAAGAAACCGGCGCTTTTTATATGAACGCACGCGAAACCCTGATCGTTTCCGGCATTGAAATCGCTGCGCGCGTCTTCAAGCGTTACGACCCGACGCTGGAAGTGATCGTGCGCGTCAAGGACGGCGACAAGGTCGAGGCCGGCGCGGTACTGCTCGACGTCAGCGGCAACGCCCGCAGCGTACTGACTGCGGAACGCACGGCATTGAACATCGTGCAGCGCATGTCCGGCATCGCCAATGAAACGGCAAAATACGTGGCCGCCGTGGCCGGCAGCACGGCACGCCTGATCGATACCCGCAAGACCACGCCTGGCCTGCGCATGCTGGAAAAGCATGCGGTAGCGTGCGGCGGCGGCTTGAATCACCGGCTCGGCCTGGATAACGGCGTGATGATCAAGGATAACCATATCGCCGTCTGCGGCAGCATCGCCAAAGCGGTCGAACGTGCGCGCCGCCAATTGCCCGTGCTGACCAAGCTGGAAGTAGAGTGCGACCGGATCGAACAGGTTAAAGAGGCGCTGGCGGCCGGCGTCGATGTGATTATGCTCGACAATATGCCGCTGGACGCGATGATCGAGTCCGTCAAGCTGGTCGGCGGCCGGGTGAAGGTGGAAGCCTCCGGCGGTATCAATCTGAGCACCATCGGCGCCATTTCCAAAACCGGCGTCGATTACATCTCGACCAGTAAACTCAATCAGGCTGCGGTCTGCGTCGATATCGGCCTGGACGAAGCGGAGTAAGCGCAATGAGCGGAGGTACATTTTTCTTTGTCGTCGGACCCAGCGGGGCCGGCAAGGATTCGCTGATCGACGGCGCGCGCGCGGCGCTGGAAGCGTCAGAAAGGTTTGCCTTCGCGCAGCGTGTCATTACCCGCCCGGCCGGCGCGCCGGGTGAAGATCATCTGGCAATGGACGCGGCGCAATTTGCCGCGGCCGAAGCGGCCGGATCTTTCCTGATTACCTGGCAAGCGCATGGCCTGCATTATGGCTTGCCCGGGACTTTGCTGAGTGCGTTGAAATCCGGCAAGCATGTGATTGCCAACGGCTCGCGCGCGATGGTGTGCGCCCTGGCCGGCCGTGTGCCGCGCCTGGTCGTCATCGAAGTGACGGCGCCGCCCGAAGTGCTGGCAGCGCGCATCAAGGGCCGCGGTCGGGAAACGGAAGATGAAATTAAGCAGCGTTTGACGCGCCAGGTGGATGCCTTGCCGGCCGATATCGAAACACTGCGCGTGGTCAACGACAGCGATCTGGAGCAAGGTATCCAGCGCTTTATCTTTACGCTGGAAAAAGCGGCGCAGCAGATGCGGCTGCGCAGCATACCGATTCATACCGGACGCGAAATGGTGGGCTATTTGCCGCTGGGCAGCGAAATGCTGTCTGCAGACGATTACATGGGCGACGCGAGGATCGAAGTGTTGGGCGGCGGAGGCGTGGCTGCGGTCAGCGTCAAGATGCATAAACTGAATGCGCCTGCCTTGCTGGCGACCGACGAAATCGGCTTGTCGGCGGAAAGCTTCCGTGCGCTGGGTTTGCCGGAAGGCGCTTCGGTGTCGATCCGGCGCACGCCATCGCCGGCCAGCCGCCAGGCATTGATCAGCAAGGTCAACGGCGGCGAGCTGGATGAGGCGCAATACGGCCTTCTGTTGCGCGACATCATTGAAGGCCGCTATGCGGAAAGCGAGATCGCCGCATTCCTGGTGACCGCGACCAAGCATATGAGCGATGCCGAAGTATTGGCGTTGGCTAAAGTGCGCACCGGCTTCTCGACGCCGATGCACTGGGATGAGCCGATCGTTGTGGACAAGCATTCGATGGGCGGCATCCCCGGCAGCCGCATTACCTTGATCGTGGTGCCGATCGTCGCCGCTTTCGGGTTGGCGATGCCGAAGACATCGTCACGCGCCATTACCTCGGCGGCCGGTACTGCGGACGCGATGGAAGCGGTGGCCAAGGTCGATCTGGATGTGGCCGAGGTGCAGCGCTGCGTAGCGCAAGCGCGCGCCTGTATTGCATGGAACGGCCGTTTGAATCACTCGGTAATAGACGATGTGATGAATGCGATTACACGTCCTCTGGGCATCAATTCGAATCGCTGGTCGGTGGCGTCGATCCTATCGAAGAAACTGACGGCCGGGTCGACCCACGTGATTGTGGATTTGCCCTTCGGTGCGCAGGCCAAGCTTAAAACTTATGAGGAAGCCAGGGCGCTGGCCGATTTATTTGAAACGACCGGCGCGGGCATGGGCTTGCAGGTAAAGGCTTTTGCGACCGATGGCAGTCGTCCGATTGGGCGCGGTATCGGCCCTGCGCTGGAAGTGCGGGATGTGGAATGGGTGCTCGATGGGCACCCGGAAGCGCCGGCCGATCTGCGTGAAAAAGCCTTGTTTTTCGCCAGCCGCATATTGGCCTGGGATCCGTCGATCGGCGATGAGGTCAAGGGCCGCGAGGTTGCTGAGAGATTGCTGAAATCCGGCGCGGCGCGTGCCGCTTTCGAAAAAATTATCGATGCGCAGGGACGGCATCCGCGGGTTCTGCCTGGCCGCTTGACGCATGTCGTCAAGGCAGCACAGCCGGGAATCGTGGCCGAAATCGACGGTTTCGTTATTGCCGGCATTGCCCGGCGTGCGGGCGCGCCGCAAGATAAAGGCGCCGGCATCGATTTGCTGTGTGGCGTCGGGCAATCGATCGAGGCCGGCCAGCCCTTGTTTGTCATCCATTCCGATAATGCCAACGATCTGGAATCGGCGGCAATGCTGGCGGCGCTCGATAGCGGCTATGTTCTGGCCGCCTGATCGAGATCAAAGTAATTTGCAGGCTTCGTCGAAGTCGAGACGAGGATTGCGCGGGAAAAGCTTGCTCGGATCCCCGTAGCCCAAGTTGCACAGGAAGTTGGTTTTGATGTGGCTGTCGGGAAAATTCTCATACCCGAAGTCCGATTGCTTCGTGCTGGGGAAGAATGCGTGGTCTACTTTCACCGGGTCGAATCCGGACATCGGTCCGCAGTCCAATCCGAGGGCGCGCGCCGCCATCATGAAGTAGGCCCCCTGCAGGGAGCCGTTGCGTTTGGCGGTGCTCTCGGCGAGTTCGGGCGTGTCGGCGAACCAGGCGCGGGCGTCCACTTGCGGAAATAGTTTGGGCAATTTCTCAAAGAATTTCCCGTCGTAGCCGATGATGGCGGTGACCGGCGCCGCCATGGTTTTGTCCACATTGCCTGGCGCCAACGCCGGCAAGAGTCGTTGTTTCGCTTCCGGCGTGCGCAAGAACAAGATGCGCGCCGGACAACAATTGGCACTGGTAGGCCCCCATTTCATGAGGTCATAAATTCGGTGTAGGAGATCGTCGCTCACCGGCATGTCCA
Organism: Herbaspirillum sp.; assembly: GCA_028291765.1. Lineage (GTDB taxonomy): Bacteria > Pseudomonadota > Gammaproteobacteria > Burkholderiales > Burkholderiaceae_D > Herbaspirillum. The sequence continues at coordinate 16,880 of JAQGNR010000041.1, read as the reverse complement.
GCCATGCATTGTGAGTGCGCGCATTGAAAAATAGAAGGTCAAGCCCGTCTTCGCTCAATTGTTTGCTCATGATCATCACCTTGTGGTTGTTAAACTTAACGATGTCGCTGCCAGACAAGTATAGGTAGTTGGAATCTAAATGAAAAGACTTGCGATTCCAGCGGGGCAGACGTCATTGCTGCGCTTCATAAAACGACCGCCTCACGTTTTTCGACAAAGCGCCTGACATGATCGTCGGCCGGCGATTGCACGATTTCTGCCGGCGTGCCTTCCTGCAGCAAACATCCATCGCGCAAGATGGCAATGCGATTTCCCAGCCGCAGTGCTTCGTCCAGATCGTGCGTGATGAAAACGATCGTTTTGTTCAGGCTCGCTTGCAGTTGCAATAGCTGTTCCTGCATTTCACCGCGTATCAGTGGATCGAGCGCGCTGAAGGCTTCGTCCATCAGGAGGATATCGGTATCGAGCGCCAGCGCACGCGCCAGTCCGACCCGCTGCTGCATGCCGCCGGATAATTCGTCAGGATATTTTTTTTCGTAACCGGCCAGGCCCACCCGGGCGGTCCAATCGCGCGCCGTTTGCATGCTTGCCGCATGCTTATCGCCGCGCACCAGCAGGCCGTACGCCACATTGTCGATCACGTTCTTGTGCGGCAGCAGGCCGAAATTCTGAAACACCATACTGATCTTGCGCCGCCGCAGATCGCGCAGGTCGGCGGCGTTCAGCGCCAATACGTTTTGCCCATCGATGAACATTTCGCCGGCAGTCGGATCGATCAGGCGATTGATATGCCGCACCAGCGTCGATTTGCCCGAGCCGGATAAGCCCATCATGACGAAAATCCGGGCCGCCGGAATACGCAGGCTGATGTCATTGAGCCCGACATTGCAATCGAGCGTTTCCAGAATCTGGGCTTTGCTGCTGCCGTTGCGCAGCTGCGTTAACGCTTCCTGTTCGCGGCGTCCGAAAATCTTGACGATGTTGCGGGCTTCGATCTTGATTGTTTCGGCATGGATCATCTCAATGCTCCGCATGCGTCTGCGTTTTTGCGCGCTTGAGCATGGCGCGCTGGCGCGGCGTGAGGCCATATGCCTGGCTGATGCGATCGATCACGATGGCCAGGATGACGATGGCGAACCCGGCCTGCAAACCGGTGCCGGTGTCCAGCGTCTGGATGCCTTGCAGCACATCTTCGCCCAGGCCGCGCGCGCCGATCATTGATGCAATCACCACCATGCTCAAGGCCATCATGGTCGCCTGGTTGACGCCGGCCATGATGCTGGGCCGCGCCAGCGGTAATTGCACGCCGATCAGCAATTGCCATTTAGTGACGCCGAACGACCATGCGGCTTCGGCGATATCGCCATCGACCTGCTCAATGCCGAGATAGGTCAGCCGGATCAGCGGCGGCAATGCGTATATCACCGTCGCAAAAATCGCCGGCACTTTGCCGAGGCCGAACAGCATCAATATCGGAATCAGGTAGACGAATGTCGGCAGGGTCTGCATTACATCGAGTATCGGCAGCAGCAGGCGGCGCAATAGCCGGCTGCGCGCCATCCATATGCCGAGCGGAATGCCGATCAACAGGGTCAGGACGGTGGCGATAATGACCAGCGTCAAGGTTTCCATCAGTTTTTCCCATAAGCCGAAGGTGCCGATCAGATAGAGCAGGCCGACCAGCAACAGGCTCAGCCATAGCCTGCGTGTGGCATGCCATGCCAGCAGGCCGACGGCCAGCAATACCAGCCATGCAGGCGCGGCCCGCAAGGCCGTTTCCAGCGGCACCAGTACCCAGCTCAGCAGCGCTTGGCTGACGGCATGGAAGGTGTCGCCATAAGCGGCAACCAGCCATTCCACACCGCGATTGATGGCGTTCTTGAGTGAAAGCGAAAAGAAGATGTCGTTCATTTGTGGGGAGTGATGATGATTAGCGCAAGCCGGCTGAAACCTTGGCGGCGACATCGGCATCCACCCATTTTTTTAGCACTTCGGGATGCCGTTTCAGAAAGTCTTGCGCCGCTTGCCTGGCTTCCAGCTTGTTGTCGCTCATGTCTGCCAGCGTTTTGTTCAGCAGATCGAGCGGCACGTTGAATTTGTCGAGAAAACCGCGCAGCACCGGCTCGCCGTCGCCGAATGCTCTGGATACGCCGACCCGGATGATCGCTTCCGGCGCGGCCGATCCGCATGGTTTCGGCTGGTCTTTGTCGGTCAATGTTTTAAAGCAGGCTTCGTTGTAGGCCGGTTCGACTAATTTGACGAGTTTGAATTTGCCCATCAGCGGCGTCGGTCCCCAGTAGTAAAACAGCAGCGGCTTGCCACGCCGGTATTCGGAGGTAATGGCAGCGTCCAGCGCCGGACCGGTGCCGGGCCGGAAATTGACATAGCTATCGCTCAGTTGATAGGCTTTCAGCTTCTGGCTGTTGACGCCTTCGCAGCTCCAGCCGATAGGACAATTCAGGAAACGGCCTTTGGATGGTTCCTCGGGATCCTTGAACAGCGCCTTGTAGCGCGCCAGATCGGTGACCGATTTCAGATCCGGCGCCATCGGCTTGATGTTGCGCGCAGCATCGCCCTTGATCACATATTCCGGTACATACCAGCCTTCGCTGGCGCCGACGATCACTTTTCCTAATGGCAATACTTTGCCGGCCTTGTAGGCATCGTTCCACGCTTGGCTGCGGCCGATCCATTCTTCGGCCAGCACCTGGATGTCGTTATTGGCCAGCGCGGCTTCCATGGCAACGGTATTGCCCGGGATGCTGTCGGTTTTGCAGCCGTAGCCCTGTTCCATCACGATGCGGATCAGTTCGGTCAGCAATGATCCGCTTTCCCAGTTCAGTCCCGCAAATTTAACCGGCTTGCCGGCGGCGCACCAGGGCGATGTGACCGCTGCGCAGGCAGATTGCGCCGCCAGCAAAATACCGATACCGAGGATTGCTGCGCGCAACGCTTGTCGAATCGTCATCGGGGCCTCGCTAGTTAAGACAGGGACACAGAGAGGGGCATCTTATCGTATATCGCATATCGCATTTGCCGATAAAAAAAGCCGCTTATGAAGACATAAGCGGCTTTCCCGTATGGATATTCTCTTGATCCGCGCCTTATCCGCGCGAGCGTAATCTGCCGTTGACGACGCGCACAGGATCGCCGATGCGCCAGGCGTTCGAAGCTTCCGGAAATTCGCGCACTCTGCCGTTTTCCATACGCACGATCACTTCATAAGTCGTGGTCATATGGGTGCGCTTTTCTATTTCGTTGCCGGCATAACCGCCACCTGCGGCGCCCGCAACGGTTCCCAGCAGGCGTCCGTTGCCTGAGCCGATCTGATTACCCAGCAAGCCGCCTACCACCGCGCCAGCGGCGATACCGACACCGCTGGTTTTGGCGGCATGCTTGACTTCACGAATGTTTTCGACGCGGCCGCATGATTCGCAGATTTCAGCCAGCGGGGGCGGAGGGGGATTATTAAGGTTTTCCGCGTCGCGCTCGGCAGCGGCTTTTTCTGCACCACTTAGAGGCGCGGTGCTTGCGGACGTAATCGGTGGTGGTGGTGCTGGTGGTGAATTGGCGCTTCTCGATCCTGGCAGCAGCCCGGTAATCGCGGCCACGCCGATCAGACTGACCAGTATTACCGCCACGGCAGCGCTGGCAATTAGTGGGTGAATTCGATTTTTCGCTTCCGTATTCATAATGTCATCCTTTTTCTTTAATGAAATATAGGACAACGACGCAGGCGATTTGTTCCAGGGTCGAAAAGGATGGTGTTGGGGCCGTTGCAACGACTATGCGACCCCTATCCCGATTCAGCTTAATCTTCCCGGCGCAGATGCGGAAACAGAATAACGTCGCGGATATTCGGCGAGTCGGTGATCAGCATGATCAAGCGGTCGATACCGATGCCGCAGCCGCCGGCCGGCGGCATGCCGTATTCCAGCGCGCGGATATAGTCGGCGTCATAATACATCGCTTCTTCGTCGCCGGCGTCCTTGGCGGCAACCTGCGCCTGAAAGCGCGCGGCCTGATCTTCTGCATCGTTCAATTCGGAAAAGCCATTGGCGATTTCGCGGCCGGTGATGAATAGTTCGAACCGTTCGGTGATCCCGGCTACGGTGTCCGAGGCCCGCGCCAGCGGCGATACTTCTACCGGATAGTCGACGATATACGTCGGATCCCATAGCTGCGCTTCAGCGGTCTCTTCAAACAGCGCCAGTTGCAGCGCGCCGCGGCCGGCCTTGGCCAATGGCGCCTGATCGATTTTCAGGCCGAATTTTTTCAGCTCGGTACGCAGGAAGGCTTCGTCCTGGAGTTGCGCGTCCTCGTAATGGGGCGCATGTTTTTTGATCGCGCCCAGAATGGTCAGCCGTTCGAAGGGCTTGCTCAGATCGAGTTCGCGGCCTTGATAGCTCAGGGTGGCGGTGCCGTGGGCATCGATGGCGGCCTGGCGAATGACGGCTTCGGTGAATTGCATCAGCCACTGGTAATCGACATACGCGGCATAGAATTCCATCATCGTGAATTCCGGATTGTGACGCGGCGACACGCCTTCGTTACGGAAATTGCGATTGACTTCAAACACGCGATTAAAACCGCCCACGACCAGCCGTTTCAGGTAGAGCTCCGGCGCGATGCGCAGGAACATTTGCATATCGAGGGCGTTGTGATGGGTGGTGAATGGTTTGGCTGTAGCGCCGCCGGGAATGGCGTGCAGCATCGGCGTTTCGACTTCCATGAAGTCGTTTTTTTCCATGAAGCGACGGATCGAAGACAATGTTGCGGTGCGCGCCTTGAAGGTGCGGCGCGTATCTTCATTCATGATCAGATCGACATAGCGCTGGCGATATTTGGTTTCCTGATCGGATAAGCCATGAAATTTATCGGGCAGCGGGCGCAAGGATTTGGTAATCAGACGCAAGCCCGTGACCTTCACCGAGAGTTCGCCGGTCTTGGTTTTGAACAGCAGACCTTCGGCGCCGAGGATATCGCCCAGATCGTAATGCTTGAATGCAGCGTGCGCGGCTTCGCCGGTGATGTCGTTGGCGATATAAAGCTGGATGCGGCCGTCGGCTTTTGGGCCCGATGCGTCTTGCAGTGTGGCGAAAGAGGCCTTGCCCATTACCCGTTTGAGCATCATGCGTCCGGCCACAACCACCGATACCGGATTTTCTTCGAACGCGGCGTTGTCCAGGGCATCGTAGCGGGCATGCAGATCGGCTGCATTGTGCTGCGGCCGGAAATCGTTCGGAAATGCGATGCCTTGCGTGCGTAATGCCGCCAGCTTGGCGCGGCGCTCGGCAATGATGGTGTTTTCATCGACTGGCGCTGCACTTGCGCCTGTTGCGGCATGATTGTCTTGTGGTGTGGTTGGCGTGGTCATGGCGTAATCGGTAAAGGGTAAGTCGGGATGAAAAATTGGGACAAATTTATCTGAGTTTTTGTGGGATATTTTCTTTAAGTTTTGTCTGCTGTGGTGATCCTTCGATACGCTGCGCTACTCAGGACGAACGGGGGTTTTGTGAAAAGTTTAAATAAAACCCCCGTTCGTCCTGAGACGGGGGTTTTGTGAAAAGTTTAAATAAAACCCGTTCGTCCTGAGTAGGGCGTTAGCCCGTATCGAAGGATCACCTCCGAGGTAAAACCTAAAGAATTTTCGCTAAACGCCCTGTTTCAGCGATGCAGCGATGAAACCGTCAAGATCGCCGTCCAGCACGGCCTTGGTATTACCCGTTTCAAAATTGGTACGCAAATCCTTGATGCGCGATTGGTCCAGCACGTAAGAGCGAATCTGATGACCCCAGCCGACATCGGTTTTGGAGTCTTCCAGCTTTTGCTGTTCGCTCATGCGATTGCGCAATTCCAGTTCGTATAGTTTGGCTTTGAGCATATCCCAGGCTTCGGCCCGGTTGCGGTGCTGGCTGCGATCGTTCTGGCATTGCACGACAATGCCGGAAGGGCCGTGCGTCAGGCGTACCGCGGAGTCGGTTTTATTGATGTGCTGGCCGCCGGCGCCGGAAGCGCGATACGTATCGACGCGCACATCGGCCGGATTGACGTCGATATCGATCGAATCATCGACTTCCGGATAGACGAACAGGCTGGAAAACGAGGTGTGGCGGCCGTTGGCCGAATCGAACGGCGATTTGCGCACCAGACGATGCACGCCGGTTTCGGAGCGCAGGAAACCGTAGGCGTATTCGCCTTCGACTTTGATGGTGGCGGTCTTGATGCCGGCCACTTCACCGTCGGATTGTTCCAGTATTTCGGCCTTGAATCCCTTGCGTTCGCAGTAGCGCAGATACTGGCGCAGCAGCATCGAAGCCCAATCCTGCGCTTCGGTGCCACCGGCGCCGGCCTGGATGTCGATGAAGCAATTGTTCGGATCCATCGGATTGCTGAACATGCGGCGGAATTCCATCTCCTCGACCATTTTTTGCAGGCCGGCCGCGTCAAGCTCGATGGCTTCCAGCGTGTCTTCGTCTTTTTCTTCGCGCGCCATGTCGAACAGATCGCGCGCGTCGGCCAGTTCGCTGTCGATTTTGATCAGCGTATGGACAATGTTTTCCAGCGATTTTTTTTCTTTACCGAGATCCTGCGCGCGTTTCTGGTCGTCCCAGACGGTGGGATCTTCCAGTTCGCCGTTGACCTGATCGAGTTTCTCTGACTTCACATCGAAGTCAAAGATACCTCCGTAGTTCAACTGCGCGGGTACCGAGGTCGGCCAACAGGGCCTCGAGGGAATTTAAGCGTTCTGCTTCCATGTTCTGTCTGGTCTTTCTTGGACGATCAAATTAGGCGATCAAACCGTGCATTATACCGGAGCGCCCGCGCCGCCGCGAGAGCGCATTTTTACGCCGGCTCGGCATGCTCCACCATCAGTTGCACTCTGGTAACGCCGTTGTATTCGTTGGCGTCCAAGCGGAAGGCGACGCGGGCGTGATCGGGCAGGGCATCGGTATGGCCGAACCAGATGGCATCGTATTTCCGCCCATCTTTTTCCAGCAATAATTTCAAATGCTTTTCTTTCAGGATACGCTGGCTGAGCACGCGGAAGCGGTCGCTGAACACCGGCGGCGCAAACCCCTGGCCCCAGACGTGGCTATCCATCAGCGTAATGAACTGGGTCGAGTAATACGCATCTTCGAGCATGCCGTCGGTTTCAACCACGCGCTCCAGTTGCGCTGAGGTCAGTTGGGCCTGTCCGACGGCTTCAAACGCGGCGGAAAACGCATCGAAGGCATCGGCGCGTATGGTCAGGCCGGCCGCCATCGCGTGGCCGCCGAATTTATCGATCAGCGCCGGCGCATGTTTGGAGACCAGATCCAGCGCGTCGCGCAAATGAAAGCCGGCGATCGAACGTCCGGAACCCTTGATCCAGCCGTCTTCGCCCGGCGCAAAGGTGATCGTCGGGCGGTAAAACTTATCTTTCAGGCGCGATGCCACGATGCCGATGACGCCTTGATGCCACGATGGATCGAAGACGCTGATGGTCATGCTGTCCTGGGGCTTGAAGCTATCCAGCAGACTCAAGGCGGTATCTTGCATGCCGGCTTCGATATCGCGCCGGGTGCGATTGATTTCATCGAGTTGCTGGGCAATGGCCCAGGCCCGGCCTTCATCGTCGGTGGTCAGGCATTCGATGCCCAGCGACATATCGGCCAGCCGGCCGGCAGCGTTCAAGCGCGGCCCGAGTGCGAAGCCGAGATCGAACGGCGTTGCGCGGCGCGCTTCCCGTCCGGCGGCGCGAAATAACGCGGCGATGCCGGGGTGCATGCGGCCGGCGCGCATGCGTTTCAGACCCTGCGCCACCAGAATCCGGTTGTTCGCATCAAGCTTGACGACGTCGGCCACCGTGCCCAGCGCGACCAGATCCAGCAGATGATCCAGCTTGGGCTGGTTTTGTTGATCGAACACATTGCGGCGGCGCAGTTCGGCGCGCAAAGCCAGCAGCACGTAGAACATGACGCCGACGCCGGCCAGATTTTTACTCGGAAAGCCGCAGGCGGGCTGGTTCGGATTCACGATCACGCGCGCGGCAGGCAGGCTGTCGCCGGGCAGATGGTGATCGGTAATGACGACATCGATGCCGCGCCGGGTAGCCTCGGCCACGCCATCGATGCTGGCAATGCCGTTGTCGACGGTGACGATGATATCGGGCGCTTTTTCGCGCACTGCCAGGGCGACGATTTCCGGTGTCAGGCCATAGCCGTATTCAAAGCGGTTCGGCACGATGAAGTCGACCTGCGCGCCCAGTGCGCGCAAGCCGCGCAGCCCGACGGCGCAGGCGGTGGCGCCGTCGCAGTCGTAATCGGCCACGATCACCATTTTTTTACCGGCGGCAATGGCGTCGGCTAGATACACGGCTGCGGCGTCGATATGCAGCAGCCCGGCCGGCGCGATCAGTCCGCTCAGTTCGCTGTTGAGTTCTTTGGCGTCGAGCAGGCCGCGGGCGGCAAATACCCGCGCCAGCGCCGGATGGACGCCGTCGCGGATCAGCTTTTCGGCATCTCTGAGGGCATACGGCCGCACATTGATGCGGATCATTGCGCCAGGCTCCGCAAGCCCGGCGTGATCCAGAATTTACGCAAGGTATTGCGATTACTGCGGTATTCGGCAATGCGGTCCTGTCCGCTCAGGATTAGTCGAAGCGAGCGCAGTTGGCCGCTTCGCAGCGCGGCCAGCAATGGGGCAAACCAATCCCGTTCCAGCATTTCGATGCGTTCCAGCCAGTAACCCCATTCATTGGTCAGCCCCGGTTCGGTCAAGGCATCGAGCAATAGCAGGCCGCGCGCGCCGCCGGCCCGGAGTACCTCTGTTACGCCCGCGCCGCTCTGTGCGGTATCGGCAAAGCGCTCGAATAGCCGCATCCAGCCGGATAGGTTGAAGCTTGCGCTGTAGCGTTGTTCCACTGACGGCAACGGGTAATCATGGCTGGCGCCACCCCATAGCCATAGCGAATTGACCGGTTTCAGTCCAAGCGCTTCACGTTGCGCGTTGAGCGGATGGGCGAACCAGTGCATCTGAATTTCATTCTGCAATTTGCGCCAGGCGCGATCGCCTTCGCCTTGCGGCATCCATATATCGATATTGCGGCCGCTGGCGGCGTCCGGCGTTGCCGTGTGCAGATCCGGCCATTCGTCGGCGCGCATGAACCAGGTATCGGCGCTGCCGTACAACAGGGTTTTGCCGATTTCGGCGAATAAAGGCGCGGCGGCATCGAACAGGGCGCGCGCTTCCGGCGGGTCGAGCGCGAGCTGACGCATATCGGTCAGCACCAGATGATCGCGCGCGATATGGATATGCGTCGGCTGCAGCACAAACCAGTGTCCTTCGACGGCCGGCAGGCCCAGTGCGCGCATGGCGGCATGGGCCACCGGCGGGCTGTTGTCGTTGTCGGTGTGTTGTGCGAGGCCGGGCGGTCCGTCCAGGCCAAGGCCAAAACGCCGCGCCAGCCAGACTTCATGCGCCAGGGCGCGGGCGAATGGATCGACGGCTTGCGAGCCGTGCGGCGCGCCGGTGCGCGAGAGCAGGCTCGCCAGCGCGGGCGTCCGGCATTCGCGGATCAGATCGCGCGCGGTGTCGGGCGGTGGCAAACCGAAGGGAAGCAGAATATCGAGATCGTTCATGGCGCGATTGTAGGCTATCGCGCTGGGCCGCGGATAGTCCGTTAATGGTTTGTGTGGCACACTGCGCGTCATCGAGTGTGTTGTTTTATGTGCAAATTATTATTTCCCCATCGGAGCCTTATTTGAGCTTTTTTAAAAATTTACCGTTTGAATGGCAGGTGGGCATACGCTACACCCGGGCCGGCAAACGCAGTGGCCGCAACAGTTTTATTTCATTTATTTCCCTGATTTCAATGGCCGGCATCGGATTAGGCGTGGCCGCATTGATCGTGGTGTTGTCGGTGATGAACGGCTTTCAGACAAAGGTGCGCGATCGGATGTTGTCGGTGCTGCCGCATATCGAAATATCGGATATGTCCGGCGCCATGCCAAACTGGCAAGCGGTGGCGCAGGATGCATTCAAGAATAAGGAAGTGATCGGCGCCGCACCGTTCGTCGCCGCGCAAGCGATGATGAGCCGCGATGAAACCCTGCGCGGCGTGATGATACGCGGCGTGCTGCCGGATCAGGAACCGAAGGTGTCCGATGTGGTGGGGCAGGTAAAGCAGGGCAGTTTCGCCGATCTGAAGCCGGGCGAATTCAATATCGTGTTGGGTGGCGAGCTGGCGCGTGGCCTGCATGTCGGGCTGGGCGACAAAGTCACGCTGATCGCACCGCAGGGGCAAGTCACGCCGGCCGGGGTGTTGCCGCGTTTGAAGCAATTTACGGTGGTTGGTATTTTTGAGGCCGGGCATTACGAATTCGATTCCACACTCGCCTTTATTCAACTCAACGATGCGCAGACCATGTTCCGGCTGGACGCGCCCAGCGGTTTGCGGCTGCGCGTTACCGATATGCTGCGCGCGCCGGAAGTGGCTTACGAACTGCAACAAATGCTGCCGGGCGATCTGAATGTCAGCGATTGGTCGCAACAGAATGCGAACTGGTTTGCGGCGGTCAAAACCGAGAAGCGCATGATGTTTATCATTCTCACGCTGATCATCGCGGTGGCGGCATTTAATCTGGTATCGACGCTGGTGATGACGGTGACCGATAAGCAGGCCGATATCGCGATTTTGCGAACGCTGGGCGCTTCGCCGTTATCGATCATGAAAATTTTCATGATTCAGGGCGCGCTGGTGGGCTTGATCGGCACCGGCGTGGGCGTCGGTCTTGGTGTGCTGATTGCAGATAACATCGACGTGATCGTGCCGTTTATCGAACATTTGCTGCACGTACAATTTCTGCCGAAAAGTATTTATGTCATTTCCGAGCTGCCCTCCGATTTGCACTGGCCCGATGTGTACATGATCGGCAGCGTGTCGGTGGTATTGGCTTTCCTGGCAACGTTATATCCGAGCTGGTGGGCGGCGCGCGTTAAACCTGCGGAGGCTTTGCGTTATGAGTAATTTAGAGAGTAAGCAAGAACATAAGCAGGAAAATAAGCCCATCGTGCTGTCATGCCGCGGCCTGGGCAAAACGTTTACGCAAGGGCGTTACTCGGTCAAAGTATTGGAAGGCGTGCATTTCGATGTGCAGGCCGGCGAACAGGTTGCGGTGGTCGGCGCCTCCGGTTCGGGCAAGTCGACCTTGCTGCATTTGCTGGGGGGGCTGGATACGCCAAGTACCGGCAGCGTGCAGTTGCTGGGTAAGGATTTTGCCAGCCTGGGTGAAAGCGCTCGCGGCGATTTACGCAATATAGCGCTGGGATTCGTCTATCAGTTTCATCATCTGTTGCCGGAGTTTTCGGCGCTGGATAACGTTGCAATGCCATTGCTGATTCGCCGCGTCAAGCGCAGCATTGCCTATGAGCAGGCGCACGACATTCTGGCGCGGGTCGGGCTGGGCAATCGCGTCATTCATGTGCCGGGCGAATTGTCTGGCGGGGAACGGCAGCGGGTTGCGCTGGCGCGCGCGCTGGTGACCGGCCCCGCTTGCGTTCTGGCCGACGAGCCGACCGGCAATCTGGATCACACCACGGCGCATAAAACCTTCGATCTGATGCTGGAATTATCGGACAAGCTGGGGACGGCGTTTGTGATCGTCACGCATGACGGCGAACTGGCGCAGCGTTGCGGGCGGATATTGCGTTTGACCGAAGACGGTCTGCAGACCTATGTAGAACATGTCGAACATGTAGAACACGTAGAACGATAGCTGAGCGATCACGCCATGTGGATCGACACCCACTGCCATCTTGACGCCGCCGAATTCGACGGTCAGCAGGAAGCGCTGAGCCAAGCCGCGGCACAGGAGGGCGTGTCGCTGATTGTGATTCCTGCGATTGCGGCATTCAATTTCGGGCGGGTGGCCGAATTGACGCGGCAATATCCGAATTGCGTCTATGCGTTGGGTATTCATCCATTGTTGACGCCGCAGGCCGAAGAGCGCGATCTGGACATACTGCAGCAGGCAATCGCCTCGGCGCTGGAGGATCCGCGCTTTGTCGCCATCGGCGAAATCGGTCTCGACTATTTTGTGCCTGAATTGCAACAGGGCGCTCTGCGCGAGAAGCAGGAACATTTCTTCGCTGCCCAGCTCAAGCTGGCGCGGCAATTCGCGCTGCCGGTTCTGTTGCACGTCAGGCGCTCGCAAGACATCGTGTTGAAATATCTGCGGCGGCATCCGGCGCCGGGCGGCATCGCGCATGCGTTCAACGGCAGCGAGCAGCAAGCGCAACGCTTCATCGATCTTGGATTCAAACTCGGCTTCGGCGGCGCAATGACTTTTCCGCGGGCCTTGCAAATCCGCCGGCTGGCTGGCGGTCTGCCGCTGGAAGCGCTGGTGCTGGAAACCGATGCGCCGGATATTTCGCCGGCATGGCTGCATCCTGCGCACAATACGCCGCAGCAAGTCGCGCGTATCGGTGCGGTGTTGGCGCAATTGCGGGGGATGACGCCGCAAGATGTGGCGCAGGCTACTACCGCCAATGCGCGCGCTGCGATGCCGCGTTTGGCTGCGTTGATGGATAGCTTGCGGATTATTTAGGGCTTGTTGGGCTTTAATTCTGGTTTGAATTCTTCTCTTGAATTGAGTGTCAATACGCCCTAAGCGCCACTGTCAACTCTCTTTCCGATCGTCCGGATAAAATCAATTACACTGCTTGCAGCCGCCTTTGCCGATACCTCGGTGAGCGGCTGATTTCTTTTTTTCTCGTTTCAATCGGGGCAGGGCGCTCAGTCGCTACCGCGGGCTCGATCAGAACCCGGCCGCAAAACCTGCCGTCATAAAATTTCAATCAGACTTAAATCGGTGTCGCGCAATGCTCTTGCGCCGCGCCATGAAAGGGAATCGCCTTGTCTAAAATTAAGTATTTCGATCTGATCGATGAGTTCTGTTTATTGACCGGTATGGTGCAGCCGCGCATACAGCCGCGCAGCATTACCGATGGCGGCGCGCTATATATTGATGAAGTCGCGTTTTCGCTGCTGCATAATGAGCAGATCGATGAAGCCTTGCTGTTCGTCTATGCCGATTTCGGCGCGCTGCCGCCGGGGCGCGAATTGCAAGCATCGATAGCGCTGCTGGAAGCCAATTTATATTTGTATAACGGTACGGCGCCGGTGTTTGCGATTTCGGCGGAGACCGGACGGGCGGTCATGGCGCAGCACGGTGCGCTGGCGGCGCTGGATGCGCAGAGCCTGAGCGAGCTGCTGCTGAATATGGCGGAGAAAGCCACGCAATGGCGCAAAGACTATTTTCTGGACCCGCAGACGAATCCGTTTCAACTCTCCTGAACCGGGCTGATCTGCGATGCGCTGCGTGCTGCTGGCGTTTGCCGCGGGCATAGCGGCAATCCAGACCTTGGCCGTGTTGCCGACGCCGGCATCGTGTGCGGTATTGGCTATTACTGCGCTAATACTGATGTGCCTATTGATCGGTTTTCCGGTTACGCGGGATGCAATGCCGGCCGGCGGCAAGTTTGCGCATATTCGGGATTTTTTTGTTTTGCCGCGCGCCCGCATTTCCTTATGCATGATCTGTGCCGCATCGATCGGCTTCCTCTGGGCGGCGTTCTGCGCGCAGGATCGCTTGCGCGACCGTTTACTGCCGCAATGGGAAGGGCGCGACATTACCTTGATCGGCGCCGTTGCCGATTTTCCGGCATCTTCCGTTCGGGGTACGCGTTTCCTGTTCGCTGTAGAACAGGTGATGCCGCAAAATGGCGTGACGCCGCGCGTGCCTGCGCGCTTATCGCTGTCCTGGTATGCCGGCCGCAACGGCAACATCGTCCCTGAAATAGCGCCTGGTGCGCGCTGGCGCTTCACGGTGCGCCTGAGCCGGCCGCACGGCAATGCCAATCCGGATGGATTCGATTACGAACTACACCTGCTGGAGCGTGGCATAGGGGCGACCGGATATGTGCGGATCGGCGCAGCAACACCGACGCGTTTGCTGGACGCTTTCGTGCCCACGCCATCGCATGCGCTTGCGCGGGTACGTGCTTATCTGCGGCGGAAAATCCTCACGGCGTTACCGGATGCGGCGCATGCCGGCGTGATTGTTGCGTTGATCATCGGCGAGCAGCGCGGCATCGAAAAAAACGATTGGGAAGTATTCAGACGCACCGGCGTCAATCATCTGGTCGCCATATCGGGACTGCACATCATGATGGTGGCGGGATTGTTCGGCCGTTTGACGCAGGCCTTATGGCGGCGTTCGTTCTGGATGCCAGAGCGATTCGGCATGCCTTTGCCGCTGCGCTTACCGGCGCAGAAAGCAGCAATGGCAGTAGCGATAGCGGCTGCCGCCGGCTACGTCGCGCTGGCCGGTTTCGGCATTCCGGCGCAACGCGCGCTCACCATGCTGATGGCGATCTCGCTGGCGCTTTGGCATGGGCGCATCAGCAGTCCTTCCCAGATACTTTGCATCGCACTGGCCGTGGTTTTGCTGCTGGACCCATGGGCGCTGTTAGGGGCGGGCTTTCATTTATCGTTTGCTGCCGTGGCGATCATTTTGTATGCGAGCGTCGGCCGCACCAAGCGGCATCCGGCGCAAAACGACGACCAGGAACAAAAAACCTTACCGGCGCGCTGCCGCCAACTCCGGCAAACGCTGGCCGATGGCACGCGAACGCAATGGGCGGTGAGTTTGGGATTATTGCCGCTGACAATGTTGTTATTCGCGCAATACTCTTTCATCAGCCCATTTGCCAATGCGCTGGCCATTCCCGTCGTCACCTTGCTGGTAGTGCCGCTGGCTCTGCTTGGTATTGTGTTGCCGGCGCCGTTGGTCGGCTATTTGTTGAGCGCGGCGCATGGCGTATTTTCCCTTGTGTTTGTCTGGCTGGGCTGGCTCAGCAAGCTGCCGATTGCGATATGGCAAGCGCCGTTGCCCGGCTGGACACTATTTCTGATCGCGCTGAGCGGCACGCTGCTGCTACTGGCGCCGCGCGGCTGGCCTCTGCGTTGGGCTGGGTTGTTCGGCTGGTTGCCGTTATTGCTGAATCCACCTTCGCATCCTGCTGCCGGTGCGCTATGGGTAACGGCATTCGACATCGGCCAAGGCATGGCGTTGCTGGTGGAAACCGAGCAACACCGGCTGCTGTACGACACCGGCCCATCCTATGGACCGGATACCGACGCCGGCGACCGCGTGATCCTGCCGTATCTGCACGCCCGCGGCATAGGCGGCCTGGATGCAATCGTGGTTTCCCACGGCGATAACGACCATGCCGGCGGCGCCTTATCGCTATTGCGCGCGTTGCCGGTGACGACCGTTTATTCATCGCTACCGGGCGGGCATCGGATTATCGAAGCGGCAACCCTGCACCGGCACTGTATCGGCGGCCAATACTGGCAATGGGACGGCGTCACATTCGAAATGCTGCACCCGACGGCGGCGCTCTATGCAGCCTATATCAACCACCCGAGTGAAAAGCCGGCTCCAAACGCCGGCAGTTGCGTACTGAAAATAACAACTGGCGCGCAAGCTATCCTATTACCCGGCGACATCGGCACAGCCCAGGAAAAAGACTTGCTTGACCAGCTTGGCGCCGACCGTTTGCAAGCCACGGTATTACTGGCGCCGCATCACGGCAGCAAAACATCCTCATCCGGCAGCTTCCTGAGGGCGGTCGATCCTGCGCTGGCGATCTTTCAAGTGGGCTATCGCAACCGCTTCCACCACCCGCAAGAAGCGGTGTATCGGCGATACCACGACTTAGGCATACACCGGCTGCGAACAGACGAGACAGGCGCAATCACATTACAATTAAGCACGACCGTGCAATATCAAACTTACCGACAACAACATGCACGCTACTGGCGCCTGACGACGGACCCGAATGACTAAACCGAATGACTAAACCAATACTCCACTTTGCCCACGCCAACAGCTACCCGGCCGGCACCTACCGCCTGTTTTTCGAGCACCTGAGTGCGCACTACGACATCCAGGCGCTACCCATGCATGCGCACAACCCTGCGTACCCGGTGGACGACGGCTGGAAATCGCTGGCCCGCGAATTATCGGACACGTTGGCGCAACGCTACAGCGCGCCCGTCATCCTCGTGGGCCACTCCCTGGGCGGCATCCTAAGTCTCAAAGCAGCGCACACCCACCCTGAGCTGGTGCGCTGCGTAGTACTACTGGACTCCCCGATCGTAGGCGGCTGGCGTGCTGTGGCGCTGCGCATAATGAAAGCATTCGAATTCGAGCACAAAAAAGCCCCATCCCGCTATTCCATAAAACGCCGCAACCTCTGGCCTGACCGGGCTAGCGGCTACCGGCACTTCGCCTCAAAGCGCGTATTTGCGGCCTGGCCGCCGGAAGTTTTGCGGGACTACGTAGAACACGGCACGACAGAAGAAGAAAACGGCGTTGCACTACGTTTCAGCCGCGAAACAGAAACAGCGATCTACCGCACCATCCCCCACGACCTAGGCCACCTGACCCAACAAAACTTCCCGGTACCGGTGGGATTCGTAGGCGGCATAGACTCGGTGGAATGCCGTCTGGCGGGCTTGAAAGCAACCAAGCGGCTGGTGGGAAAAAACTTCACCCAAATTCCTGGCGGCCACCTATTCCCTATGACCAGCCCTCAAGCTGCGGCTGAAGCGGTGCATAAAATGATTGAAAAAATTCTGGCCGCGGGCAATGCTGAAGTGGATCGAACATAAATAAAAGCGCCAAAATTTCACGCTAGAGGTGGCCTAATGCCGTTTAGTGAAGGCGCCGTCCGGTGCGGTGTGGCGCGAGGTTGTGCTCCGTTCGTGTCATTCCGGCGGCCTGCGGCCACCTCCCTTCTTTACCTCACTGCGCACAACATCGCGCCAC
>JAQGNR010000036.1 GCA_028291765.1 Herbaspirillum sp. | reverse complement strand
TGAATCAATAGCCAAAGAATGCAAGCACAGACGACACAGAAGTGATTCCAGGATCCTCTTAACAAAAAAAGGAAATCTCTATGTATATCGGCCTCGGCACCATTATCCTGATAATCATCTTAGTATTGCTGTTCCGCTAAGCGCCCCCTTCCCCCATTGGCTATCATATTCACGTAGTCAATGCGCTGTAAAAAAAGCAATGGACGCCAAGGCATCTATTGCTTTTTTTACATCTGAATCTGCGTAATATTCTTACGATCGGCGCCTGTAAATAAAAGGCAAAAAAAAACCCGCAAAGCATTCACTTTGCGGGCCGTGTCTCCTCTATTTATCCCCTCTAGAAACAGGATTTATTTGAACTGATTGTGTTCCGTTCAAAGTGCGATGTCAGCATTTTTTAATGTCAGACTCAATTTTTATCAAAAAAACAACGAAAATTGGCAAAAAAAAACCCGCGGACCTTTCGGCGCGGGCTGAATCCAATTTCTTTAGAAGATATTGGAGGAGACAGAGCGAACTATATACGTTCGATGATATTTCCGATACTTCATTTTTCTCATATCAGATATATAAAAATCCAATATCAATAGTTTCCGCTGAACAAATTATCAAGCACGCATACATTGACGCATGCATTGAATTGAGGCAATAAAAAACCCGCGGACCTTGCGGAGCGCGGGTAAAATCCAGTCCTAGGGGAGAACTGGAAAGGGGAAGCACAACTATAAAACAAATATTATTTGAGTGCCCTGCTTTTACAATGTGTTACCGGTTGAATAAAAACAACAAAACGCTCAGCGCTTGCGTCCATCCAGCCATACCAAAATTGCAGCAATAATCAAGAATCCCGCCAGTATGCCGAGCGCATTGATAAAGACCCGTGCATACCCGAGCTGAACCACGTCGATGAATGGATACGCATAAAAACCGCCTATAGCACCGCGCACCAGCGCAAACACGCAATAAACCACGGGCAATATCGCCCAGCGCAGGGCATCGCGCCATCCGGCCCGCGCCGGCGCAACGAATAGCCACCAGAACATCAGAAATAAAGCCGGGGCGACATAATGCAATAAATTATCGGCCAGCAATCGCGTTCCCATGGGATGCCACAAACCACGCAGTAGAAAATGATAGGTAATTCCCACCAATGCGATACAGGACGCGATGCCGGTCATCGGCACTGGCCGCGTCAGCGCTTTGGCAAAACCTCGCTGCATGTTCAAGGCCGCACAGGTCAAAGCAAGCGACACCAGCAAATTCGTCCAGACCGTAAAATAACTCAGAAAATTAATCACGCCGCCTGCAATGTCCAGACCGCGTTCCTGCCGGGCCTGGATAACCACCGACAATTGCAATGCCAGACCAAGCCAGCCGAGCAATGCGGCGCTAGCGGCAAACCATTGTTTGCGCTGCGCCTGCCGCACATTGCCTGTGTTGTCTGCATTGCCTGCATTGACTATGTTAGGCACGCCGCCTTCGCCATCTTTCATTGCCAGGCCGCCGTCGTAAAGAAACGCATCATTTCCTTCGATGCATCCGGGCCATCGGTAACGGTATAACTACCACCGGCGCTGCCGCCCGACCAGGCATGTGCGACGCCATGCAGTGTCCATAACTCCGCCATCGGCCGTTGCGTATCGTCTTCATAAATTTCGCGCGTATAAGATGGAGACGAACCCTCATCGGAAACCCCATCGGCATCACCCTGCTCCTTGCGCGCCGTATTAACGATATGCGCAAGCGCCTGTTCGATAATCTGCTCGCCGTTGCGCGGGTGAACGGTTTTGTCCAGATCGCCATGAAACACGATGATCGGTAAGGTTTTACCGTGATGATCGGCGTAATCGGCGTAATCGGTATGACCCCTAGCATCCATGTCATCGGCACCCCTGCGCATAGCTGCCGACGCCGACGGTAAATCACGCGCGGCGCCATAAGGCAATCCTGAATGAACGCCGACCGCAGCATATAGCTCCGGATAACGATTACCCATAATGACCGCCATCGCACCGCCGGCAGACAAACCGGCCACAAAGATCCGCCGCCTGTCGCAACCGTAAGCCTCGATTACTGTGCGGGTAATGTCGGCAATAATCGACGCTTCGCCGCGATTGCGCTGCTGATCGATTGCGCTGAACCAGTTCCAGCACCTGTAACCATTGGCGGATTTGGTTTGCGCCGGATAAACCACGAAACACCCGGCCTTTTCAGCGATCTCATTCATTCGCGTTCCCGTCGCAAAATCATCCGGATCCTGTTTGCAGCCATGCAACATCACCAGTAGCGGCATCGGCTGCCCGGTATAGGACGCGGGAATATACAACTTGTAAGCGCGGGTACCTGCCGCATTGGTCAGTGAACGTGCGACGAACTGCCCTGCACGGAGCCGATCCGGTGCATCGACGGCATGCAGCACTTCAGATTGGGGATTGATGTCCTCGGACGGCGATTGCGACGGCGATGCCAGACCGCCGTTCGGTAAGCCATGCTTGAACGTTTGGTGGATGACGGCGACCGCGGCGTTGATTGCGCGTTTTTGCATGACGATGGCAGTCTTGCGCGTGACGGTGTGCGCCGCCCTCATCATGGCGCCAACAAAAGGATTACGAAATTTCATTTAGGAAATGCGTTGTAGGACTAGTTTTATCCGGTATCGCCTTCATCAGACCATCCTTCGCCATTGCCGCGTTGCAATATCTTATCACTTGCCAACAGCACACCCGCGCCTACATCTTCGCATTGCGCCAATTCCTGATACAAAGGCGCGAAATCGACTGCGGTGGCATTGAACAGGTCACGAAAATTGTCGATGACAAAATAGGTTTTCTGGAAAGTATCGATCCGGTATCTGGTGGTCATCACTCGTTTCAGGTCGAACTGCACCCGATTCGGCGCTGCACTTTCAAGGCTATAGATTGATTCGCCTTTCGACGATAGGATACCCGATCCGTAGATGCGCAAGCCCTGCGCAGTGTTGATCAGGCCAAATTCGACAGTATACCAATAAAGACGCGCCAGTCTGGTTAGTGCATTGAAGCGGCCCGAACGCAGCCCTCCCTCGCCATAGCCCTGCATGAAATCGGCAAATACCGGATTCATCAATAGCGGCACATGGCCGTAGACGTCATGAAAAACATCCGGTTCCTGCAAATAATCCATCTGATCGGCCTTGCGTATCCACCATGATACCGGAAAGCGCCGATTAGCCATCAGGCCAAAAAAAACATCGTCCGGCACCAGCCCCGGTACCGCAACGATGCGCCAGCCGGTGGCCGCCTCCAATAGCTCGCTCAATGCATCGAAGCGAGGAATGCCATCGGCGGCCATATCGAGACCGTGCAAACCATCGATGAATTCATCGCAGGCCCGCCCCTGCAATATGCGGGACTGCGTTGCGAACAGCGTGCGCCAGGTTGCATGATCGGCGCTGCTGTAGGCATGCCAGGGCTGTTCCATCACATGATCGAGATATCGCTGTTGCATCGTGCTGCTCCCAACGTAACCATCCACTGTTCACACTCCACTGTGCCACAAAATCAAGCTAGGCGATTACAAAACCCCGCGCCGGATCTGATCGCGCTCGATCGATTCGAATAATGCCTTGAAATTGCCCTCGCCGAATCCTTCATCGCCCTTGCGCTGGATGAACTCGAAAAATACCGGCCCCAAGGTGGTAGCCGAAAATATCTGCAACAGCAAACGCCGTTCGCCGTTTTCCGACGTGCCATCCAGCAAAATCCCGCGCTTTTGCAGTTCGGCGGTCGGCTCGCCGTGACCCGGCAGGCGCGCTTCCAGCATTTCGTAATAGGTGGCCGGCGGCGCGGCCATGAACGGCGTGCCCATGGCCTTCAAGCAGTCCCAGGTTTTGATCAGATCGTCGGTCTGCAATGCAATATGCTGAATGCCTTCGCCATTGAATCGCATCAGGAATTCTTCAATCTGCCCCGCCCCGCGGGACGCTTCTTCATTTAGCGGAATCCGGACCTTGCCGTCCGGCGCACTCATCGCCTTCGATGTCAGGCCGGTATATTCGCCCTTGATATCGAAATAACGCACTTCCCGGAAATTGAACAAGTGTTCGTAAAACGCGGCCCAGTGCGCCATGCGGCCACGATAAACGTTATGCGTCAAATGATCGATGGTTTTCAGACCGGCGCCGACCGGATTGCGATCGACCCCTTCGATAAATTCGAAATCGATATCGTAGATTGATTTACCGGGTCCGAAACGATCGATCAGATACAAAGGCGCGCCGCCGATGCCCTTGATCGCCGGCAGCCGCAATTCCATGACGCCGGTCGGTATTTCCATCGGCTCGGCGCCGAGTTCCAGCGCGCGCCGGTAAGCAAGATGCGCATCGTTGACGCGAAACGCCATGCCGCAGGCCGAAGGGCCATGCTCGGCGGCAAAATAATACGCGGCGCTGTGCGGTTCTTTATTGATGATGAAATTGATTTCGCCCTGGCGATACAGCGTGACATCCTTGGAGCGATGCCGCGCCACCAGGCTAAAACCCATCGCCTCGAACGCCGGCTCCAGCACATTCGGCACAGGCGATGCGTATTCGACGAATTCAAAGCCGTTCAGCCCCATGGGATTTTCAAGAATATCGGACATGATGCGCTCCAGATCAGTGGATTAGTGAATCACGGTTTTAGCCGATTTGATCAAATCGGCCGATAAGGTCAGCCCTTGTTTGCGCGCCGCCTCCGGATTGACGAACAGTTCGAATGTGGTGCTGGTCTGGACGGCGATTGTGCCCGGCGCTTCACCGTTGAGGATACGCACCACGATCTTGCCGGTCTGGCGGCCCAGATCGTAATAATTCAGACCGATGGCCGCCGCCGCGCCGCGTCTGACCGCGCTGGTATCGGCAGCGACGATCGGCAATCTGGTTTGCTCGGCAACCTTCACGATGCCTTCGAATGCGGACATGACATTATTATCGGTCGGCGCATAAATGACATCGGCCTTGCCGACCAGACTTTGCGCAGCGCTGGCGACATCGATCGACCGGGCCGCCCCGGCTTCCACCAGCGTCATGCCGCGGGCGCTCAACAATTTTCTTAGTTCGGTAACAATGGCAACCGAATTGGCTTCGCCGGGATTGTAGATGACACCGACGCGTTTGGCTTTCGGCACCACCTTCAGCATCAAATCGATTTGCGCTTGCAGCGGCGACATATCGGAGACACCGGTCACATTGGTGCCGGAAGCCTCCCAGCTCTTGACCAGTTTGGCTGCGACCGGATCGCTAACAGCGGAGAAAACGATCGGAATATCACGGGTCGCGGCGATCAGCGCCTGCGCGGAAGGCGTCGCAATGGCCACGGCGACATCGGGCCGGTCGCCGACGAATTTATGCGCGATCTGCGCCGCCGTGCCGGTATTGCCTTGCGCGCTTTGATAGGCGAATTTCAAATTCTTGCCCTCCTCGAAACCATCCGCCTTCAATTGATCCTT
>JAQGNR010000049.1 GCA_028291765.1 Herbaspirillum sp. | reverse complement strand
GGTCGCCAAATCCGAGCGCAATGCCGCCCGCATCTTCAACGCCGACCACTGCTACTTCGTCACCAACGGCACCTCGACCTCGAACAAAATGGTCTGGCACTCGACGGTTGCGCCCGGCGACATCGTAGTGGTCGACCGCAATTGCCACAAATCGATTCTGCACTCGATCATCATGACCGGCGCGATTCCGGTATTTCTGATGCCGACCCGTAATAACCTCGGCATCATCGGTCCGATTCCGCTGGAAGAATTCACGCTCGACAGCATCCGCAGAAAGATCGAGGCCAATCCGTTTGCACGCGAAGCCGTCAACAAAAAACCGCGCATCCTGACCATCACCCAATCGACTTACGACGGTGTGATTTACAACGTCGAAACGCTCAAGCAAATGCTGGACGGTGAAATTGACACCCTGCATTTCGATGAAGCCTGGCTGCCGCACGCGACCTTCCACGATTTCTACAAAGACATGCACGCCATCGGCAAGGACCGGCCGCGCGCCAAGCAATCGATGATTTTCTCGACCCAATCGACGCACAAGCTGCTGGCCGGCCTGTCGCAGGCCTCGCAGATTCTGGTGCGCGAATCGGAAAGCGTGCAGCTCGATCAGGACGCCTTCAACGAAGCCTATCTGATGCACACCTCGACCTCGCCGCAATACTCAATCATCGCTTCCTGCGACGTGGCCGCGGCGATGATGGAATCGCCCGGCGGCACGGCGCTGGTGGAAGAAAGCATTCTGGAAGCCTTGGACTTCCGCCGCGCCATGCGGAAAATCGACGACGAATGGGGTAAGGACTGGTGGTTCCAAGTATGGGGGCCGGACAGCTTCGCTGAAGACGGCATCGGCTCGCGCGAAGACTGGGTGATCAAGGCGGAAGACAACTGGCACGGTTTTGGCAATCTGGCGCCGGGCTTCAACATGCTGGACCCGATCAAGGCCACCATCGTCACGCCCGGCCTGTCGCTGGAAGGCAAATTCGGCGACAGCGGCATTCCGGCCTCGATCGTCACCAAATACCTGGCCGAGCACGGCGTTATTGTCGAAAAATGCGGACTGTATTCGTTCTTCATCATGTTTACCATCGGCATTACCAAGGGCCGCTGGAATACGCTGCTGACCGCGCTGCAACAGTTCAAAGACGATTACGACAAGAACCAGCCGATCTGGCGCATCCTGCCGGAATTTGCGCGCGCCAATCAGGGCCGCAATGTCCGCTATGAACGGCTCGGCCTGCGCGATCTATGCCAACAGATTCACGAGACGTATAAATTCTATGATGTCGCGCGTCTGACGACCGAAATGTATTTGTCCGACATGCAACCGGCGATGAAACCGTCCGACGCGTTCGCCAAGATGGCGCACCGCGAGATCGATCGTGTGCCGATTGATCAACTTGAGGGCCGAGTGACGTCGATCCTGTTGACGCCTTATCCGCCGGGTATTCCGCTATTGATTCCCGGCGAGCGTTTCAACAAGACTATTGTCGATTACCTCAAATTCGCGCGCGATTTCAATGAGAAATTCCCGGGTTTTGAAACCGATGTGCACGGTTTGGTGAAACGGGAATTGAATGGGCGGCGGGATTATTTTGTGGATTGCGTGCGGCAATAATTTGGGTTCGTCTGGATTTTCTGTGGGTATCCTTTGGGTTTTACCTGTTGTGGTGACCCTTCGATACGCTGCGCTACTCAGGGCGAACGGTTTTTCTTTAAAATTTTTACAAAAAACCGTTCGTCCTGAGTAGCCGCAACGCGGCGTGCTTTTCCGACAGTCCTGAGCAGCGCAGCGTGTCGAAGGAAGGATCACCGCAGCAGGTAAAACCTAAAGAAAACCCCGCCCCAATCTAAACATACCGCTTGAATTGCACCAGCAAATCATCCACCACCGGCACCAGCGCCATCACCATCAACAAGGCGGCCAGCGGCACCGTCGACGAAAACCCAATGTGCTTGAACCCCAGCGCCCCCATCATGCCGCCGCAGATAAACAATGCAAACAGGATCAGCATGAACCGCAAGCGCTGATGATCCGACGCGACATACATCGTTTCACCTTTAGCGCGCGAACGGTTCCAATAAAGCATCTTCCCCAGTTCAATACCGATATCGGTAACCAGACCGGTCACATGCGTGGTACGTACTTCGCTGCGGGTCGCTTTCGTGCTGGTGGCGTTTTGCAATCCCATAATGAAGCACAGCAACATGACCGTCAGCGGCACAAACAACCAGACTTGCCCAGCCAGATAACGTCCCATCAAGCCGAAACAAAGCAATAAAACGGCTTCCAGCATCAGCGGCAGCGCATATTCGCTTTGCAAATCCCTGTGACGCGCCCAATTGATCAGAACTGCCGAGGTCATGGCGCCGCCCAGAAACGACAACAACCCGCCGATCGCCGCCAACACCAGGCCGACGTTGCCGGCGGCCAGCTGGTCGGGGATGGACGATACGATCCCGGTCATGTGAGAGGTGTACTGATGGACTGCCAGGAAGCCGCCGGCATTGGCGGCGCCGGCGACGAACGCCAGGCAAAACGACAGATGCCGATTAGCCGGCGCAGTTCTTTCCTTGCCGCTGAGACGTCGCAATGTATTGATGGGCATTGGATCGGCGCGGGCGGCAGTGGGTTGAGGAAACTAAGCCTTGGGCAAGGTCACGCCGACCTGGCCCTGATATTTACCGTTGCGATCCTTGTATGAGGTTTCGCACACTTCATCACTCTCGAAAAACAATACCTGCGCGCAGCCTTCGCCGGCATAAATCTTGGCCGGCAGCGGGGTCGTATTGGAAAACTCAAGCGTGACATAGCCTTCCCACTCCGGCTCGAACGGCGTCACGTTGACGATAATGCCGCAGCGGGCATAGGTCGATTTGCCGAGACAGATGGTCAGCACGCTGCGCGGAATGCGGAAATATTCCATGGTGCGCGCCAAGGCAAACGAGTTGGGCGGGATGATGCAGACATCGCCGACGAAATCGACAAACGATTTATCGTCGAAATTCTTTGGGTCCACGATGGTCGAATTGATGTTGGTGAAAATCTTGAATTCTCTGGCGCAGCGGATATCGTATCCATAGGATGAAGTACCGTAGGAAACGATTTTGTGACCGCTTTCTTCACGCACCTGATCGGCGCTGAACGGTTCAATCATGCGGTGTTCCTGCGCCATCCGGCGAATCCACTTATCGGATTTAATTGTCATTTTTGCGGGGTTTTTGGGTGTTTGTTGGATTGGGGGAGGATTTTACGCCAATCGGGGGAGGTACTTGTGAGTTTTGGTTTTGTGGGCTGTTTGCTTGGTCGGTGCTCCGTGGGCCGGAGGTGGCCCAGAGCCCTGCTTCACAAAATGAATTGCACAAAATGGATTGCAGCAAATGTAACCGGCCCGAATACTCGTCGGGCCGGCTACTTTCAGTTAAACCCCAACTCACGTTGAGTGTGATTCTTCCCTGCTCTTGCCTTTGGACTCGCTCCCGCCGCCCCTGCTACTACCGGACGCGCCTGAGGAGGCATTGGCAAAACCGCCGCCGGACTGCGCTATTTTGCGACCCTCTTGGCCGAACCCTCCTGCTGAACTACCCGACTCCTGTCCCGACTGGACATGTATGTTGTTTTCGATGTCCTGAACCCCCCAGCATCTATCAACCACATCCTCTATGGCATGCTTCATTTGTCGATTCGGCACCGTTCCATCCAGAACAACCCTGCCGTTCTGCACTTCGATGCTAACGTCGCTGACATCAATAAACAGATTCTGGATCACGCGCTCGCAAATCAACTCACGAATGCGCTCATCGGAACGAGCATAATTCTTCGGCCCTCTACGGTCGCGAGGGACGTCGGACTCTACCCTGCTGGGCTGCTGGTAAATGTCGTAGCCGCTTGTGAATTGTCCGGCCTGGCCGCCGAAGTCCTGTTGCGGCTGTTGTTGGGCGTATCCCTGCTGGGCGAATCCCTGCGGAGGTTGTTGAAGGTATCCCGACTGACCGATTCCCTGCTGGCCGAATCCCTGCTGGCCGAATCCCTGCTGAGGAAGCGGCTGGGCATATCCAAACTGGGACATGATCTCCTGTTGAAGCCGAGGAGCCAGCTGGGCGAATCCCTGCAGAGGCTGCTGAAGGTATCCCAACGGACCGAGTCCCTGCTGACCGAGTCCCTGCTGACCGAATCCCTGCTGACCGAATCCCTGCTGGGAAGGCGGCTGGTCATATCCAAACTGGGGCATCATCTTCTGTTGAAGCTGCGGAGCCGATTGGGAAAATCCTTGCAGAGGCTGCTGAGGATATCCCGATGGACCGGATCCCTGCTGCTGACCGAATCCCTGCTGGGGAAGCGGCTGGGCATATCCAAACTGTGACATATCCTGCTGGGACTGCTGTGAGGGATATCCGAACTGGCTCCCTTGCTGTAACGGCTGCTGGATATTCTGGGAAAATCCTTGTTCTCGAAGCGTCATCATAACTCTCTCCTTTAAAGGGAACGTATCCTTACTAAATTTGCTGAGCATTCCCCCACAGACCGACTATTTGCCGCGGTTGCTGCTGAGCGTACCCCCACTGACCGCCGATTCCTTGCTGCGGTTGCTGCACCTGCTGGGCAAAACCCTGTTGCGGTTGCTGGAGATATCCTAGCGGGCCAAAGTTCTGCTGGGGTTGCTGGAGATATCCCGACTGGCCGCCGATTCCTTGCTGAGGTTGCTGACCCTGCTGAGCCAATACCTGTTGAAGTTGACGGGCATATTCCAGCTCAGCCAATCCCTGCTGAAGGTGCCGGGCGTATTCCTGCTGAGTCAATCCCTGCTGGGCTTGCTGCTGGTCATAACCCCACTGGCCACCGATTCCTTGCTGAGGTTGTTGCATCTGCGGGGCAAAACCCTGCTGAGGTTGCTGGAGATATCCTAGCGGACCAAAGTTCTGCTGGGGTTGCTGGTTATATCCCCACTGGCCGCCGATTCCTTGCTGAGGTTGCTGAGGTTGCTGAAATTGCTGCATCTGCTGAGCCAATCCCTGCTGAAGTTGGCGGGCATATTCCAGCTCAGCCAATCCCTGCTGAAGGTGCCGGGCATATTCCAGCTGAGCCAATCCCTGCTGGGATTGCTGCTGGTTATATCCCCACTGGCCACCGATTCCTTGCTGAGGTTGCTGCACCTGCTGGGCAAAACCCTGCTGAGGTTGCTGGTTATATCCTAGCGGGCCAAAGTTCTGCTGGGGTTGCTGGTTATACCCCCACTGGCCGCCGATTCCTTGCTGAGGCTGTTGCATCTGTTGCGCAAAACCTTGCTGAGGTTGCTGAAAATAGCCCAACTGCGACATTCCCTGTTGGTGCGGTTGTATATATCCTTGTGTATTTTGCAGTGCCATGATTATCGCTCCTTGTTCATTTAAGTGAAGAAAGGCGGGAATAAAACCCGTCATAAGCTTTAAGACATTAGGCTGTAAGACATCAGGCGGCTATCCTGTGCCGATCGTTGATTTCCATTTCTTGTTTTTAACTACGAGCTTGTCGGACTGAGTGAATCGAAGCGGGAAATACGCTGGGCGAATCAAATTTTTGCCATTTGCATTACCAATATGCTGTTGACAAAAAAAGCAGTGAAATATGAAACGCTCAGTGGATTTTGCAGCCGGTTTTTCCAAGTCCGACAGACTGCTATAAATGGAAAACCCCTCCATGACTTTCAATCAGTTCTCGAATATGGCGCTTTTTTTTTCACCGCTCTGCAGAGTGAGCACGCTACAAGCCGGAGAACCATGATGGGGGGTGTATTAGAGATGTGACTACCCAGAGAAGGTTCCCCCAATTTTCTTTCATTTGAAAATAAAGTTGAAAGAAAATCGGCACTGAAATCCGATGGAACGATCGGCATGTGTCTGGCACTAAATTAAATTCACAGACTCCAAGCTACAATTTTTGTATCCATCAAGCGATGGAATCTAATTTCGACACTGGTGGTATTGCGATGGCTGCGAAGCCATAAGCCAGTCCTTTCACTTGCTGCTCAAGGTGACCCTATGACTTATTGTGTCGGCATGAGTCTCGACGCAGGCTTGGTTTTTCTCTCGGATTCCCGGACCTACGCCGGGATTGATCGCATCAGCACGGTCCGCAAGATGCATTTTTTTCAACATTTTGCCGAACGGGTCATCGTGCTGATGACGGCAGGAAATTTATCCATCACCCAGTCCGTAGTCAGCATGCTGGGAGAAAAAATGGAAACGGACCGGCAGAGGAACCTCAACACGGTTCAGAACATGTCCGAAGCGGCCAAACATGTAGGCGACTGCTTGCGCGAGGTCTATGCCCGCGATGCCGGGCCGATGAAGGAATTCGGGGTCGATTTTTCCGCAGGTCTTGTACTGGGGGGGCAAATCAAGGGAGAGAAACCGCGCCTCTTCAACGTCTATGCGGCGGGAAATTTTACGGAGGCCACCCCGGAAACACCCTATTTCCAGATCGGTGAATCCAAGTACGGAAAACCCATCATCGACCGCATCGTCACTAGTCAGACCTCGCTTCAGGAAGCTGCCAAATGCGCCCTCATCTCGATGGATTCGAGCATCCGTTCCAATCTGTCGGTGGGCATGCCCCTCGATCTGCTCGTCTACGAGCGTGATTCCCTACGGATTGCACAGCATTGTGTCATCCGTGAAGATAGCGCCTATTTCACCCATATCCGCAACCTCTGGAGCAAGCAGCTGCGCGAGTCCTTTGCCGAATTGCCTAATCCCGACTGGGACAAGATCGATCTCACCACGGAGGTCCTTCGACCGCCATAACTAGTGTGGTGTCTCACAAATAACATGAATAAATGAATTGTCCATTTGGCAGTCAGGCAAGGCGGGAGGAGGCGTCATAGCGAGCTATGGCAAGGACACGCAACGCGGCATGACTGCAAAATGGGAAAGTTCAGGGCAATTCATATTCATGTTATTTGTGAGACACCACACTAGCGCTGCAAAGCATCCCAAACCTTCTGCAGCCGCTTCCCCGAAA
Source organism: Herbaspirillum sp. (assembly GCA_028291765.1). Classification (GTDB taxonomy): domain Bacteria; phylum Pseudomonadota; class Gammaproteobacteria; order Burkholderiales; family Burkholderiaceae_D; genus Herbaspirillum. The sequence continues at coordinate 8,092 of JAQGNR010000049.1, read as the reverse complement.
CCGGCATAGGCGTCCGCAATTCCTGCGCAAACAAGGAAACCCGCAACTCCTCCAGCAGCCAGCGAAACTCCACCATCTTCGGATCGGTAGAAGCGCCACGGTCTTTCAACCCGCGCTGATAAGGCAAAGCAACCGCCGCCCACTCGGCCATCAAGCGTTGATCGCGCACCGGATCGGTGCGCAACTTATCCAGCCTGATTACAATCGCCTTCAAATACCGAGGAAAATGCGTCAAATTCTCATAGGGCGTTTCAGCAATAAACCGCTTGCCAACCAAAGCCTGCAATTGCGATTGAATATCGGCCACCGCAGCCGGATGCGCTTTAACGCCTTGCAGTTTTTTCGGCAGCCCATGATACTCAGCCAAAATCAGCCCAGCCAGCCGCGCAATCTCGTTAATCAGCAACACCAGCCTGGCCTTGCCCTGCTCCCGGCGCTGCGCAAACTGCTCCGCATTCACCGGCAAAGGCATTTGCAAAAAGGCCCGCGCCAATCCGCTGCCGATGATCTGATCGCGCAATTGCTCCTGCGAACCCAAGCCCATAAATTGCATGCCCATCTGCTGCAAACCGGGAATATTTTTCTCGACGAACTTGAGTTGTTCCTTCATCTGCAAAGCAAACAAGCGCTGCAAGCCGATCCGATGATGACGCGCGGCCTCGGCCGGATCGTCGAATACTTCCAGATCGCAATGCGTAGTTTTGTCGACCAGCGCAGGAAAGCCGATCAAGGTCTGCTTGCCGCGCTCGATTTCCAGCAACTCCGGCAATTCGCCAAAGCTCCAGCCAGTCAATCCACTCAGCTCGACCATGCCCACAGCCGCAGGCGCGGCTGGCAATGCGGCCTTGCCGGCAGCAGGTGCAGCGCCTGCCGCCGGTGATGCCGCCCCGCCTCCACCACCAACCAGCCGCGCCAACGCCGCATCGGAAGCGGCAATCCGCGTATGCTCGGCCAGCTTCTGGAAACTCTGCCGCGCCTGAACGCCGAATTCGGCCTGCAATGCCGGCAAATTACGCCCCATCTCCAACTGGCGGCCATGCTCGTCGATTACCTTGAAATTCATGAAATGATGCGCCGGCAGCGTCTCCTGCTTGAAATCGCCCTGCATCACCGCCAGCCGCAGTTGGGCGCGGATATCGGCAATGATCGCATCGATCAGAGCGCCTTTGCCGAAGCCATCGCCGGCATGCACCCGTTCGCAAAAACCGGCCGCGTAATCAGGCAGCGGCACGCAGTTGCGACGCAATTTCTGCGGCAGCGATTTCAGCAACAGATGGACTTTTTCTTTCAGCATGCCCGGCACCAGCCACTCGCAGCGCTCGGCCGGCACCTGATTGAGCGCATACAAGGGCACGCAGAGCGTGACGCCATCGCGCGGCGCGCCAGGCTCAAAATGAAACGACAAGGCCATTTCAATACCGGCTGCCGTCATCGTCTTTGGAAACAATTCGGTCGTAATCCCCGCGGCCTCGTGCCGCATCAGATCGTCGCGATTCAGATACAGCAATTTCGGCGTCTTGAGCGTGGCGTCCTTATGCCATTTTTTAAACGCGATACCGTTGCAAACATCGGGCGGCAACAGGCGATCGTAAAAAGCGGCAATCAGATCATCATCAACCAGCACATCCAGTCGGCGCGACTTGTGCTCCAGATTTTCAATCTCGCCAATCAGCTTCTGGTTATGCGCGAAAAACGGCGCGCGCGTGTCGAATTCGCCGCCGACCAGGCCGTCGCGAATAAATATCTCGCGCGCTTCGACCGGATTGATCAGCGCGAAATTGATGCGCCGCTGGCTGTACACCACCAGTCCATATAATGTGGCGCGTTCGGAAGCCGTCACCTGCGCGGTGCGTTTTTCCCAGCGCGGTTCGCCCCAGCTTTTCTTCAATAAATGTCCGGCTACGCGCTCCAGCCATTCCGGCTGAATCTGCGCGATGCAGCGCGCATACAAGCGGCTGGTATCGACCAGTTCCGCGGCCATGACCCATTTGCCGGCTTTTTTGGTCAAACTCGAACCGGGCCACAAATGGAATTTGATGCCACGCGCGCCGAGATAATGCGGCTCATCATCAGCCTTGTAACCGACATTACCCAGCAATCCACTCAGCAGCGCGATATGCAATTGATCGTAAGTGGCCGCCGTCTGGTTCAGATGCCAACCCTGCTCGCGCACAATGGTCAACAACTGGCTATGCACATCGCGCCATTCGCGCAAACGCATCTGCGACAGAAAATTGGCGCGGCATTCGTCCTGCAATTGGCGATTCGATTTCTTTTGCGCGATGGCCGTTTCAAACCAGTGCCAGATTTTCAGATAGGCATTGAACTCCGATTTTTCGTCGGCGAATTTCTTGTGCGCAGCATCCGCTGCGGCCTGCGCTTCGAGCGGCCGGTCGCGCGGGTCCTGCACCGACAAAGCCGAGGCAATAATCAACAGCTCGCTCAAACAGCCGCTATCGCGCGCCGCCAGGATCATCCGTCCGACGCGCGGGTCCAGCGGCAGTTTGGCCAGTTGCCGGCCCAAAGCCGTCAACTGATTGCCATCGTCCACCGCATCGAGTTCCTGCAGCAATTGATAACCATCGGCAATCGCGCGGCCCAGCGGCGGCTCGATAAACGGGAAGGTTTCGACATCGGTCAAATGCAGCGATTTCATCCGCAAAATAACCGCCGCCAGCGAAGAACGCAGAATTTCAGGCTCGGTAAATTTCGGCCTCAGCAGATAATCCTGCTCTTCGTACAAGCGTATGCAAACCCCGGCGGCCACCCGCCCGCACCGGCCGGCGCGCTGATTGGCGGCCGATTGCGCAATCGGCTCGATCTGCAATTGCTCGACCTTGTTGCGGTAGCTGTAGCGCTTGACCCGCGCCAGGCCGGCATCGACCACATAGCGGATGCCCGGCACCGTCAGCGAGGTTTCGGCCACGTTGGTCGCCAGCACAATGCGGCGCGCATTGGAGGTCTTGAAGACCCGCTCCTGTTCTTGCGCCGATAAGCGCGCAAACAACGGCAGAATTTCAACATGCGGCGGATGATGTTTGCGCAATGCTTCGGCCGCATCGCGGATTTCACGTTCACCGGGCAGAAATACCAATACGTCTCCGGAGCCGATGCGCGCCAGTTCATCGACGGCATCGACCACGGCGTCCATCAAATCGCGCTGTTCCTTTTGGCGCTGCGCTGCCGTGACCGGCCCCGGATTGGCGGCCAGCGCCTTGGCCGGCTGGCTGGTATTGGCGCCGGCGTTGCCGGGCGCGGCCGCTTTGACGCCGCTCTTATCAACATTATCGATCGGGCGATAGCGCACTTCGACCGGGTACAAGCGGCCCGATACTTCGATCACCGGCGCCGGCTTGAGCACGCCATCGACAGTATGGCCGAAATGCCGGGCGAAGCGCTCTGCATCGATGGTGGCCGACGTGATGATGAGCTTCAGATCCGGGCGTTTCGGCAGTAATTGCTTCAGATAGCCGAGCAGAAAATCGATGTTCAGGCTGCGTTCATGCGCTTCATCGATGATGATGGTGTCGTATTGGCGCAGCATCGGATCGCCCTGGGTCTCGGCCAGCAGAATGCCGTCGGTCATCAGTTTGATCCATGCGCCCTTGGTCAGGGTGTCGGCAAAACGCACTTTAAAGCCGACGTGCTCGCCCGGCGCCGAACCCAGCTCATGCGCAATCCGCTTGGCGGTGGACGAGGCGGCGATCCGGCGCGGCTGCGTGTGACCGATCAATCCGCTCAGACCGCGGCCCAATTCCAGGCAAATCTTCGGTAATTGGGTGGTTTTGCCGGAACCGGTCTCGCCGCTGACGATGATGACCTGATTGGCCCGCAGCGCGGCGGCGATTTCCTCGCGCCGGCCCGATACCGGCAACTCTTCCGGATAGCTGATCGGCGGCAAGGGGTTGCGCAATGGCGCAGCCGCGGCTGCTTGCGGCGGCCGGGGTGGACGGGGTGGCCGCGGCGACGCGGGTGGATTTTGCGGTGTGGATTCTGGCTTAGACATGTCGGCACGAATTATACAGACGCAACTGCAAATACAACTGCAGATGCGACTGCGGGCAATGCTTACGATTTCACACTCAGCATATATAATGCGCAACATGGAAAATGCTAACGAATTCGTCCAGTGGCTGCGCTCGGTCGCGCCCTACATCCACGCCTTTCGCGGCAAGACCTTTGTGGTCGCGTTTCCGGGCGAACTGGTCAAGGCCGGCGGCTTGCCGGTACTGGCGCACGATCTGTCGCTGCTGACCGCGCTGGGCATCCGGATTGTAGTGGTCTACGGCTCCCGCCCTCAGGTCGAGGAACAGTTGGCGCTGCGCAATGTCGAGGCGCGTTATCACAACGGTTTGCGCATCACCGATAGCGCCGCGCTGGAATGCGCGAAAGAAGCCGCCGGCGAATTGCGTCTCGATATCGAAGCCGCGTTCAGCCAGGGCTTGCCGAATACGCCGATGGCGCATGCCGCGATCCGCGTCATTTCCGGCAATTTCGTGACGGCGCGCCCGATGGGCGTCATCGACGGCGCCGATCTGCAACTGACCGGCGTGGTGCGCAAGATCGCCACCGATGCCATTCATCCCATTCTGCAAGCCGGCGGACTGGTATTGCTCTCGCCGCTGGGGTTTTCACCGACCGGCGAAGCATTCAATCTGGCCATGGAAGACGTCGCGGTGGCGGCGGCTATCGCCTTGCGCGCCGAAAAACTGATTTTCATTACCGAAACGCTGATACTGCAAGATATGGGCGACGCCGCTATCCGGGAATTATCTTCGCATCAGGCTGAAGCGGTGCTGTCGGCCAGTTTTTTGCCGCCGGATTCCACTTTTTATCTGCAGCGCGCCACGCAAGCCTGTAACGCCGGCGTCTCGCGTGCACATATCGTGCCGTTTGCCATTGACGGTTCGGTCTTGCTGGAGCTGTTTACGCATGACGGTATCGGCACCATGGTGACCTACGAAAACCTGGAAAGCCTGCGCGAAGCAACGATTGAAGACGTCGGCGGCATCTTGCGGCTGATCGAACCACTGGAAGCCGACGGCACGTTGGTCAAACGCGGCCGCGAGCTGATCGAGCGCGAAATTCATAACTTCTCGGTCATCGAACACGATAGCGTCATTTTCGGTTGCGCCGCGCTGTATCCGTTCCCGGACGAAAAGATGGCCGAAATGGCTTGCCTGACCGTGAACCCCGAAGTGCAGGCGCAAGGCGACGGCGAGCGGTTATTGATGCATATCGAAAACCGCGCCCGCACCGCCGGCCTGACCAAGCTGTTCGTGCTCACTACCCGCACCTCGCACTGGTTCTTGCGGCGTGGCTTTACGCCTGCCAGCGTCGACGATCTGCCGAAAAACCGCCAGCACATGTACAACTGGCAACGCAAATCACTAATATTGATTAAAAATCTATAAATTGCTTCACATTTGAAACCAAGGAATTGTCATGGCACGTACCGTTCACTGCATTAAACTCAATCGCGAGGCCGAAGGCCTGGACTTCCCACCGTATCCAGGCGAGCTGGGCAAGCGTTTGTGGGAAAGCGTTTCCAAAGAAGCCTGGGCCGCCTGGCTCAAGCATCAGACCATGCTGGTCAATGAAAATCGTTTGAATCTGGCCGATCCGCGCGCGCGCCAATACCTGGCCAAGCAGATGGAAAATCATTTCTTTGGAGAAGGTGCGGATGCGGCCCAAGGATATACGCCGCCGACCGAGAATAAATAAGTTACATTCGGAGGTGCCCCCCTTCGACACGCTACGCTGCTCAGAGCGAACGGGGGTTTTGCGAAAATTTAACCAAACCCCCGTTCGTCCTGAGTAGGTGCGTAGCGCCGTATCGAAGGATCACCTCAGCAGGTAAATTTCAAGAAGGGTTTTGGTGAAAATTTAAAGAAACTCCGTTCGGAGATAGTGCGAAATTAAGGGCAAGGCGGACTGTTGCGGGCTGTGGGGGATGTTTGTACGCAGTGAGGTAAAGAAGGGAGGTGGCCGCAGGCCGCCGGAATGACACGAACGGAGCACAAACATCCGCTACAGCCCGCCTGACGCCCTGCAGCCAGCGCACCAACGCACAACCTAATTAAACATCAACACACCCGATCAAAACTTCAAGCTAGCAATAACCGACACCTGATTTGCCGCGTAACCGCTCCCATTCCACTTATAGTCATAAAGTGCTTTAACCGACCAGGCATTGCGCTCGCAATTACACGTCAGCAATGAGATGCCGGCGCCGACATTGAACAGATCCCGGTCCTGACCAATCCCGCTCGCCGAAAACGTTGCACCACCGCCCGCCAAGCTGGCATTTTGCTGCATAGTCGTGGCCTTGAAATCATGCAACCACTTAACGTGCACCTCAGGCGCATACGTATTAGCGCCAGAGCGCATCAGCCGCTCCGCCTTCACACCCAACCCTGATTGAACGAAGTTATAACTTTGACTGTTAACATTCAGATCGACAGCACCGGCGCCGCTTTCCTGATAGCTGTCCACGGCAAGATGGGTCAATTGCAAGGAAACCAGCGGTGTAATGGTGGTCTGGTCGAAGACCAAATGCTTTCCTACAGCGAGCATTGCCGTATATTGCTGTCCATTAAAATCGGCGTTCGCCGTGCGATTAATGCCTGGAAAGATGATGGATCTGGAACCATCGTATCTATTCACGCCGGCCATCAGAGAACCATCAACAAAAACCGGCCCCATCGCACGGTCGAAATACGTCATTAACTGATAAGAATCGATCTTGGTGCGGCCGGTAGAATCATTCCCATCAACGGTGGTATTGGCATAACCACCACCAAAACCGACGCGTGTCAGCTCGTTCAAAGGTATCTCATAGGCTAGCATTGCGCCGTAGGCTTTGGCACTGTAACCGCTCATGCCGGATTCGTTATCCTGTCGGCCTGAGCTGCCAAATGCCTTACCCCACCAGCTGCCGCGCTGGTCTGTGTTGTTGCATTTTTGTAGCTTTTCAGGCTGGGTAGGGTCTTTGGGAACGCATACATCATCGCAACATACGTTTTGCGTTTCGTCCATCCGCGCCAGCCACAGATCTTCGAACAGCTGCGAAGTCTGCAAGGCTGCCAAAGGCGCCGCGAGATTGGCCGCGCCGGGCGCAAATTGCGTCAATGCATTGTTGATCGCCGCACCGGTGGGCAGGGCGGCAATGGCATTCTGAACCGCCAGAAGATCGGAGCCGGGCGCGGCATTGATATCTAATATTGGCGCAACCGCGATAGCGCCGGGCGTCACGGCAAATGTCGACAAAGGTGCAGCCGACAGCAACAGGATGCTCACGCCGCCTGTTGTGGGCACGCCGGTGAACAGGTAACGCGGATTATTATTGACCACGAATACAGGCGCAGCGGTACCCGCCCCGCTGGTGACAACATTGAAGGTGGTGCCGGTGGTCAGCACGCCGGTCACAGTCGGGGTCACCGTAATGCCGCCGGCATTGATTTGGGCACTGCTTGCTATCGCATTACCGTACACCGTATTGCTGGCAAGCGAGGTGGCAATCGTGCCGCCGGCGTTGGTCGTGAGCTGCCCCGTGATATTCAAGGTATTGGCGCCGAGGTTCAATCCCAGGGTCTGCACTGCGCCTGTCACCGAAGCATTACCGCCGACCACGTTAATCAGCTTGATGCCGCTTGCGCCGCCAATGGCGCCCGTTACGTTACTACCGTTATTGAGCGTCAACGTTCCCGTACTGGCGGTTAAGGTGGTAATGGCGCCAGTCAATGTCAGGCCGGCCCCCAGATTAATAAAACCATCCGTATTAAACTGCGGCGCGGCCCGTACGTTGCCATTGAAATTGACGACGCCGTTACCGGTAACCTGGAATGTCTGGGCAAAAACGGCGCCGTTAAAATTGACGATGCTGCCATTTGCGCCGGCGTCTATGCGCAGCAATTCGGATCCAATCGTACCGGCAAACCCGGTTACCGTTGAGTTGCCGCCGAATGCGACGATCGCTGTATTGGCCGCAGTGCTCGTAATGGCGCCACCGAGATCGTTATTTGTATTAAGGTTCTGATTGGCCCCCACGCTTAATGTGCCTGAGCCTGCAGTATCTACGCCGTTCAATACA